>CAZWWZ010000008.1:6584-11662 GCA_964637795.1 uncultured Candidatus Saccharibacteria bacterium
GTAAATACGGCAAAAGATGCCTTTTTCATGATGTTTTGATTTTACCACGATTAATGCTTATCTCAAAAGAACTTTTGTGTTTTTAAAGCATAATAAAAAAGCCCCTAAGGGGCGTTTTTATTATGAAGATTTTTTTATTGAGAAAGACCCTGAAGGATGTCGTCGACCGAAATAGTTGACGAAGGTGTTGAACTTGCAAGAACTGCTGTTGTGGACGAGATGCTTTTATTATTTGTCGTTAACTGCTTCACTACTTTGGTTAATGGGGTTGTCGGTTGGGTGCTGATGGAGTTTTCGGTGTAATTGATATTCAGAAGATTTATCTGAGTGTCGATGGCCTGGGCCTCTGCGCGGAGGGCGATTGGGTCAATACCCGAAAATTGCGGAGCGAGTTTCGTTTCTGAAAGCCCTCCGGCAATAATGAACACAAGGGCGCCGGCCATAACGAGCGATCCGGCCGTGGCGAGCGATCGGGCAAAGATGCGCCGCGCCGAGAGCGGTTCTATGGGAGTTGAAGCTAAAATGACCCGCAGTGAATTTTCACTGAAGGTTTGGTCTGGTTTGATATTTTTCAATTCCTCTAATGTTTTAAGAAGATTCATGAACGCTCTTTTTTAATTCTTCAATAGCCCGGTGTTGCATCAATTTTACGGCTCCTTCGGTCTTATGCATTGCATCGGCAGTTTCTCTTACGGAGAGATCCTCAATGAAGCGAAAAATAACAACTTCTTGATATTCCGGCTTTAATTGGCGGATCGCTGCCATAACTTTTTCCATATCCATCCGAAGCGAAACATCCGGTTGCGTTGCTTGAGGCACTGAATTTTCAATATCGGCGGCCTCGAGCGAAACGTCATCCTTTTGTGAGCGATAATGGTCTATGACCTGATTTCGTGCAATCCGGTAAAGCCAGCTCCCAAACGGGTACCCGCGATGGCGGTAGGTCCGTATATTTTGCCATGCCTGGAAAAAAACCTGATGGGTGATATCCTCGGCCTCCTCACGACGGCCCACTTTAACAAGTACAAACCGATAGATCATCGGTTGATAGTAATCATAAAGCTTGCCGAAAGCCGAGGAATCACCCTCTTTGACGGCGTCTTGTATTAACTTTTCCTCACCGTCTAACATGGAAAACGTAAAAATAGTGTTTTAGTTACGCTCTTTTATGAGCGTTGTCGGTAATACTCGTATCAAAAACGCCCCAACGGGCTTACCTTCAGTATATTCTTTTCCATGATAAAATGAAATCTGGCAGTTGCTCTTACTCCGTCCCCGAAAGGAATAAGACAAGCTTCCGTGGTTCAATCATGAAAAAATCAATCGAAATCATCAGTGTTGTGGCGGCGGCGACCATAGGATCGGGTATTTTTGCCTTGCCGTACGTCATACAGGAATCAGGATGGCTTTTATCGCTCGGTTATTTCATCGCCCTCATTGCTATTGTCTCTCTTGCTCACATTCTTTACCTTGGCACCCTGGGAGAAGTTCATGAAAAAGAGCGTCTCCTTGGTCTTGCGCGGAAATATTTCGGTATCCCAGGGTTTTGGGCGGGCTTTTTAGCCATCGTGGTCGGACTTCTTCTTAGCTTTGTGGGCTATCTTGTGATCGGGGAACAATTCGTACACATTCTTGTTCCGGGCATCCCGCCGCTTTTTGCCCTGATTCTTTTCTGGCTCATTATTGCGACACTCGTTTTTAAAAGCGGCGGAAGGGCGGCGATCCTTGAGGTTGTCGGGATATCCCTTATTTCCTGTGCCGTATTTTTCATTTTTATCTTAGGACATCCCTTGCGCGCATTCGCTGCCATGCCGATCGCGGACGCGAAAAATATCTTCCTTCCTTTTGGCGCCATACTTTTTTCCGTTGCGGGATGGACGAGTGTTGAGCAGGTTTATGAAATCCGGAAGAAAAACACCGGAACGACACTCGCTTTTTTGTGTTTTGTTTTTGGCGCGATGCTTGCGAGCATCCTTTATTGGTTTTTTGCGCTGGGAATATTAGGTTCAGTTTCCCGCGCCACGACCGATACGATTTCCAGTGTCGCTGCGTGGCCATTCTGGAAGAAGGATATTCTTGCGATCATCGGACTTCTCGCGATCGGAACTGTCTCAGTCCCTCTTTCCCGGGAAATCCGTGGAGCGCTTGAAAAAGATCTTGGATGGAACAGTCTGATCTCGCGCATCATTATCGTCACACTTCCGCTTGTCGTCGTGCTGTCCGGTTTTAATGATTTTTTAATCATCATAAGTTTAGCCGGGGGGATATTTATCAGCGCGCAGTACATTCTTATTATCTCAGTAAGTCGTCGAACACTTCAGCTTTCCCGCCGAGAGAAGGTACTACTCGATATCTTGACGGTGATTTTCATCTGTGCGGCGATTTACGAAATCGTTTCATTTATAGTACACTGACGACAATCCAGCTTTCGTAGTCTAATGGATAGAACATCTCCCTCCGAAGGAGAAGATGCAGGTTCGATTCCTGCCGAGAGCACTCGACCCGCCAATGGAAATTGGCTCACTCGTGTTAAAGCACAAAAATGACACGCCCTGAAAAAATTTATTTTGATTATGCGGCTACAACGCCGCTCGATCCGGCTGTTTTGCGGGCCATGAGGCCGTATCTTTCGGAAAAGTTCGGGAATGCAGGATCGCTTCATTCGTTCGGGCAGGAAGCGATGACGGCGCTCGATCGGTCGCGCGAGACCATAGCCGCGTCGATCCGCGCTGGTTTCCGTGAAATAATTTTCACGAGTTCGGCAACAGAAGCGAACAACCTTGCCATGCGCGGAGCCGTAAAAAAGTTTTTCGTTTCCGATCGCCGATCAATAAAACCCCGCATCATCGTTTCTTCCATTGAGCATGAGTCTGTTCTTGAGACGGCGCGGGATTTGGAGGGCGATGGTATTGAGGTGGTTTATCTGCCCGTAGATGAACTGGGGATAATTGATCTTAAAAAACTGGAAGCAAGTCTGAACAAAGATACGGTTCTGGTTTCCATCATGTATGCGAATAATGAGATCGGAACTATCCAGCCGATTCAAAAAATCGCGGAGATCATTAAAACTTTCAAAAAAGAACATCTTGAGGAAGAAACCTATTATCCTCTTTTTCATACTGACGCATCGCAGGCGTTCCAATTTTTAAATTGCACCGTTGCGGACCTCGGCATCGATCTTATGACGTTATCGTCACATAAAATCTATGGACCCAAAGGTGTTGGTGCGTTATATACAAAACAAACCTCGCGCCTTTCTTCTGCCATGACGGGTGGCGGGCAGGAATTCGGCTTACGTTCCGGAACGGAAAACATTCCGGCAATCGTCGGGTTTGCGAAGGCGGCGGAACTATCGGTTAATTTGCGCGAATTAACCGATAAAAAGATCGCCGGACTTCGCGAAGAGCTGTGGCACGGGATCAAAAAGATTTATCCCAAGGCGCAGATTAATGGCGATCCGTCGAGGGGAAAATCGCTGCCGAATATTTTGAATGTTTATTTTCCTGGATATGAGGCGCAGGATATTCTTACGAAATTCGATATGCTAGGCCTCGCGGCGTCTTCGGGTTCGGCGTGCCGGGCACGGGCATCGCTTACGTCGTATGTTATTGAAGAGCTTGGTTATCCGAAAGAGCGTGCCCGGTCGAGCATCCGGTTCAGTTTGGGGAGGCCGACCACGAAAACGGAGATTGCGCGCGCACTTCGGATCATCAAAAAACCGTAAACTGAGGGGATAAATTGGATTTTTAGTTCAATTTCTGTTATGCTATCGGCGTTATGGCTATTTCTATCCGCGCCGAAGACATATTTCATATCGGAAATTTCCCTGTCACGAACTCAGTGCTTCTGGCCGTCGTCGCATTTATCGTACTGATCGTTCTTGCGATTATATTGCGCAGCAAGCTCAAAATGATCCCTGGCGGCATTCAAAACATAGCCGAGGCCATCCTTGATGGAGCGCTTGGTCTTATGGACTCTGTTTTGGGCGACCGCCGTAAATCGGAAAAGTATCTTCCTGTTGTCCTGACGGTGTTTCTATTTGTTCTTTGTTCGAATTGGCTCGGGCTTGTGCCGGGCGTTGGGTCTTTTATTGTGCATACGGGCGACGGCGCGGTTCCCCTTTTTCGCTCGCCGGCGGCCGATCTTAACTTTACGCTTGCCCTCGCTTTGATTGCGGTTACCTTTGTAAACGCGCTTGGGATCGCCGCAATAGGGTTAAAAGGGCGCCTTAAGGTGTTTTTCAATTTTAAAAATCCCATCACGTTTTTTGTCGGAATCCTTGAACTTATCTCAGAATTTGCTAAAATCATCTCGTTCTCGTTCCGTCTTTTTGGAAACGTCTTCGCGGGAGAGGTTCTTCTGACCATTATGGCGTTTCTTCTGCCGTATCTGGCACCACTTCCTTTTATGTGTCTCGAGGTTTTTGTCGGTTTCATCCAGGCGTTCATTTTTGGGATGCTCACACTGGTGTTCATCTCGATGGCGGTTTCTGAGGAGCACGGAGAACAACCCGTGGCGGCGGCGAATTGATTTATCGATATTGGATTATGAAACAAAAGGTCGTCATGTTTAATTTTTAAGCCTAAAATCATCAACTATGGACGTTAACAGTATCAGACTTCTCGGTACGGCTATTGCGATCGGCATGGGAACCCTCACGCCGGCGCTTGCTATCGGTATGATCGGCGCAAAGTCGGTCGATGCCATCGGAAGAAATCCGGAAGCGGCCTCAAAGGTACAGACCATGGCAATTCTCGCGATCGCTTTTGCGGAGGCTATTGCCATTTACGCGCTGGTCGTTGCTCTTATCATTAAATTCGTGTAATTACATGCAATGTCGATCGGCATTGCATGTAATGTGAGTTATATCGCATCCCTATCATGTCCCAACTTTTTTCCCAGCTCGGTATTGATTGGCATCTCCTTATAAGCCAGGCGGTCAATTTTCTGTTGTTGCTCATTATTCTTCGGCTTGTTGCCTACAAGCCGCTTTTGGATTTGCTTCATAAGCGGCGCGCGAAGATCGAGGAGGGGCTCATGAAGGCCGATGAAGCGGATAAAAGACTGAAGGAGGTCGA
>CAZWWZ010000008.1:11762-18634 GCA_964637795.1 uncultured Candidatus Saccharibacteria bacterium
TCCGTGAGGCGGGAGCGGAACAAAAAGATACGGTTGTCCGTAATTTCCTGACATTGCTCGGGAAGAGCGGAGATGAGGTTCATGCGGAGAAGATCGTAAAAGCCGCGGAGCGTCTCTTACAAAAAGGGGACGGCGGACGAGAGATCGTCTTTGAATCGGCGCGACCGCTTGAAAGTTCGAACCGGGATCTTCTTTCGGAGATCGCGACGGCAAAAGACGCGGTGACTTTGCGGGTAAACCCGGACCTTGTCGCCGGTGTACGGATCATTATTGATGGGGAGATGGAATTCGACGGTTCCCTGAAAGGGAAATTGGATAAAATGTTATCGGTATAAAAATTTTCAATTTTCAATTGAACAATTTTCAATGAATTTGACCTCCTATTGATTCGTTGAAAACTGGAAATTGTAAATTGAAAATTACATTACACATATGAGCTATGAAATTATAGAAAAACTTAAAAAGGAGATCGAGGGATATAAAGACAAGCCCGAGTGGGCCGAGGTCGGACGCGTTATTGAGGTTGGCGACGGCATCATTAAAATCCTCGGCTTAAGGAATGCGGTGAGCCAGGAAATCCTGAAAATAACCACAAAAAAAGGCGAGCGAACCGCACTGGCCTTGAGCTTGGAAGAGGAATCAATAGGCGCGCTTGTTATCGATGATTTTTTGGCGATCGAGGTTGGCGATACCGTAAAGCGCACTGGCGAGGTTCTTTCGATCGCTGTCGGCGACGAACTCATCGGCCGCGTTATCGATCCATTGGGTGCTCCGCAAGATGGCCTAGGCGATATTTTCAAAAACAGCAAAGCGCCGCAGCGCAATCCGCTCGAAGCGCGTGCGCCGTCGGTTCTGGAACGCGAAGGAGTGAATACTCCGCTCCACACGGGCATTAAAGCGATCGATGCCGTCATTCCGATCGGGCGTGGCCAGCGCGAGCTTATTATCGGTGATCGGCAAACCGGAAAAACCGCGGTCGCGCTTGATGCGATTCTGAATCAGTTGCACGACAAGGGCCGCCGCCGCCCTATCTGCATTTATGTCGCCATCGGACAGAAGGAATCGAAGATTGTAAAGATAGCCGAAACCCTGAAAAAATACGACGCACTGCAATACACCGTCATCGTTTCGGCGTCAGCTTCGTCGCCGGCCGCCATGTGGTATCTTGCGCCTTTTGCGGGATGCGCCATCGGAGAATATTTCCGCGATAAGGGCGAGGATGCGCTTATCGTTTACGATGACCTTTCGAAACATGCATGGGCATATCGTCAGATATCGCTCTTGCTCCGCCGTCCGCCAGGCCGCGAAGCCTATCCGGGCGACATCTTCTATCTTCATTCACGGCTTCTCGAGCGTGCCGCAAAACTTTCCAAAGAGCTTGGCGGAGGATCGCTTACCGCGCTCCCGATCGTCGAGACCCAGCTTGGCGATGTCACGGCATACATTCCGACCAACGTCATCTCTATCACGGACGGTCAGATATTTTTGGAATCCGATCTTTTCAACCAAGGCCAGCGCCCGGCATTGAATGTCGGCATTTCGGTGTCCCGCGTGGGATCGGCGGCGCAAACGAAAGCGATGAAGAAGGTTGCTGGAAAATTACGCCTTTCGCTTGCGCAGTTCCGCGAGCTTCAGGCATTCGTCCAGTTTGCGACCGACGTTGACGAAGGAACAAAAAAGAAAATTCTCCAAGGGCAGAAGATCAACGAAGTTTTACGGCAGAACGATCTCGAACCTGTTCCGTTCGAAGAACAAGTCTGCGTTTTCTACGCGGTGCTGAATGATTATTTCGAGAAAGTTTCTGTTGCCGAAATGAAGAAAACCGAGAACAGTCTCATTGAAAATCTCGAAAAGTTCCACGAAGATGATGTTCTGAAACCGATCCGCGAAACAGGACAGTTCGATGAGGCGATCGAAGGAAAGTTGAAAGAAGCGCTTGCGAAGTTCTTTGAGAAATAGTTTTATTGTTTCCGCTCTTCGACCCATCTGTCATTCCGAGCTTTGCGAGAAATCCCGGGAGATCCCTCGTGAAGCTCGGGATGACAGAAAAAATCCGCAATAAATCCCATGGCATCAGCTCAAAATCTTAAACGACGCATCAAGAGCATCACGAATATCGGGACCATCACGAAAGCGATGGAGCTTGTGGCTGCCACGAAAATGCGCCGCAGCCAGGAACTCGCACTTGTCTCGCGTCCTTATTCTTATACCGCGCTTGAAATGCTGGGGATACTTGCCGGCCTGAAGAATGTTCCGCTTCCCGAGTTGCTTCAGCCGCGCGAAGTGAAAAGAACGGCTTTTGTCATTGTGACGTCCGACAAAGGGCTTGCGGGATCGTTCAATAGCGCCATTATAAAAAGATTCGAGAATTTCATAAAAGAAAAAGAGATCAATATCACGGATCCGCATTATGTGTTCGTTGCCATAGGCCAGAAGGCGAAGATCTATCTCGAAAGAAGAAAGGCAAATGTCATTGCGTCCTTCCTGCGAGTCGGGGATTTCACGAAGCCGGAGGAAACGGACCCTATTGCGGATTTTCTTATCTCGGGATATTTGAAACATGATTTCGACAGCGCTATCGTATTTTTCAGCGCGTTCGTGACGGCACTTCGCCAGGATGCCGTCGCGCGTGAGTTTTTACCTGTTACCTATGATGCCGTGAGGACTTCGCTTGAGGATACGATCCCGCGCGCCGGAAAATATTCCGATTATGCGAAATCAGAGGCATTCCTCGGCGGCGAGAAGACGGAATATATCATCGAGCCATCGCCCGCTGAAGTGCTCGCGGAACTTGCACCGAAGCTTTTAAGAACGAGGATCTACCACGCCGTTCTGGAGGCGAACGCTTCCGAGCATTCCGCGCGCCGCATGGCCATGAAAAATGCATCCGATAATGCAAGCGACCTTTCAAAAACCCTGAATCTCGAGTACAATAAGTCGCGTCAAGCCGCTGTAACCAATCAGATCATAGAGGTGACATCCGGCAGTCAGGCAACATAGCCAAACCCGATGTCGTCCTCGCGGAGGCGAGGATCAGTGCTTTTAAAAAATAAAAATAAGCCTTTAAAAGCACGGATGGTCCGCCTCCGCGGACCACGACAGAAACAAACAAAAATCATGGCAAATAAAACAGGAAAGATCACGCAGGTTATCGGGCCGGTCATCGACGTCGACTTCGGTGGAGAGTCGACCCTTCCGGCAATTTATAATGCACTTACCGTGAAGCTTGGAAAAGGCGAGATCGTCGCCGAGGTTGTGAAGCATCTTGAACCGGGCAAAGTACGGGCGATTTCCCTGGCGCCGACCGACGGTCTGGAGCGCGGCGCGGAAGTGACTGACACGGGGCATATGATCGAAGTGCCGGTGGGCGAGGAAACGCTCGGCAACATTTTCGATGTCCTGGGCAAACCGCTCACGACGCCGGAAAAGCCTTTCAAGAAATTCCTGCCGATCCATCGCGAGTCACCGAAATTCACCGAGCAATCCACTACAACAGAAGTTTTTGAAACCGGCATCAAGGTCATCGATCTTATGTGCCCCTTTATTAAAGGAGGTAAGGTTGGCCTCTTTGGCGGCGCCGGTGTCGGAAAGACAGTTCTCCTCCAGGAATTCATCCGCAACATCGCCGAGGTCGGTGGCGGCTATTCGGTATTTGCGGGTGTCGGCGAGCGCACGCGTGAAGGCAACGACCTTTTCAAGGAAATGACGGAGTCCGGCGTTGTGAAGAAGACCGCGTTCGTGTTCGGTCAGATGAACGAAGTCCCGGGAGCTCGCGCCCGCGTTGCGCTTTCGGCGCTCACCATGGCGGAATATTTCCGCGACGAGGAAGGAAAAAATATCCTTCTTTTCATTGATAACATTTTCCGCTTTTCGCAGGCAGGCGCGGAAGTTTCAACGCTTTTGGGACGCATGCCGTCGGCCGTGGGTTATCAGCCGACCTTGGCTTCCGAAATGGCCGAACTTCAGGAACGCATCACCTCAACCAAGAAAGGTTCCATCACGTCGGTGCAGGCAATTTATGTTCCGGCCGACGACATCACGGATCCGGCGCCGGCAACGACCTTTAGTCACCTCGATTCGAAGATCGTGTTGAATCGCGCCCTTACCGAGATCGGTATCTATCCGGCCGTCGATCCGTTAGCCTCGAGCTCAAGCGCTCTTGATCCGAAGATCGTCGGGCAGGAACACTACGATGTTGCGCGCGAAGTGCAGAAGACGCTCCAGCGCTATCAGGAACTGCAGGATATCATCAATATTTTAGGCATCGAGGAATTGGGCGAAACAGATCGTCAGACCGTCAATCGTGCGCGCAAGATACAACGTTTCCTTTCCCAGCCGTTCTTCGTCGGAGAGCAGTTCACGGGCCGTCCCGGAAAATATGTTTCACTGAAAGACACCGTAAAGAGCTTCCGCGGGATCTTGGATGGCAATTATGACGATCAGCCCGAAGAAAATTTCTATATGAAGGGCGGCATCGAGGAAGTGACGAACGCTTAAATTTCCGTCATCCCGAGCGCCACGGAGGATCTATAGAAAACAGAGATTCCTCGGCAAGCTCGGAATGACAAAAACAAAACAGTAACAATAAGATCGCATTCATGAAACTCGGCGTCTATTCATTGCAAAAAGTGGTCTATCAAGGCGATGTGGAATCGATCAATTGTCCGACAGCGACAGGGGAGATCACCATACTTGAACATCATCATCCCCTGATCTCCATTTTGAAGAAAGGCGTCATGAAGATCACGGATAAAGAAAAAAAAGAACACTATATCCTCATTGCCTCGGGATTTCTCGAGGTCCGATCCGGCAATGAGGCGAGGTTCTTAATTGAGGAAGGCAAGGAATCGTAAGGTTTTTGATTTATGGAGAAGAAAATTTCATTCCGATCTTCGGCTGAACATTATGCCGCCGATGCGTGTATCGTGTGGTGTTTCGATGACCGGTTTTCCGGTCTCCTTGGTGAATTTTCAAAAACGTTCAAAAATTTCGATCTCGTGAAGATCGCGGGCGGTGCGAAGGCGCTTGCGGGCGGCGCATCACCCGAACGGGATTTTGTTTTAAATCAGATCACAACATCAGCCCGGCTGCATGGCGCGAAGCAGGTTGTTCTTATGCTCCATCGCGACTGTGGCGCTTATGGCGGCTCAAAGAATTTTGAGAATCCGAATACGGAAAAAGCGAGTCAGGAGAACCAGCTTGCTGAGGCAAGGAGGTTCATTATGAATGAAGTTCCGGGCGTATCGGTGGACGCCTATTTTGCCGACTTTGACGGATTATATCCGGTATAAAAAGAATGCGGACCTCGAGAGGTCCGCAAAATGAACAGGGAAAAAAGTTGATGACCCTAGGCAATGGAGGGAATGCCGTGCTTGCATGCCCAGATTTCCCATTCGGGCCGCGAGAAGAAATAGGAATGCTTCTCGCCATTCTTCCACGCCCCATAATCGACCTGAAAGAAAGGCACGACCACGATGCCGTGGTTCAATTTTTTAATGGTGGCCTTTGCCCGCATTTGCAAGGCGATGCATTGCTCAATGCTGGTGTTGGTCAGGTTTGCCGCACCGCATTTGGCATGGCCATGGAGAACGACCGTGTTGATGCCCTTCATGGCGCGCGCATCGGCGATCTGCGGAACGAGCACCTTGTCGGTGTGTCTTACCCTGTGAATGGGTGAGCAGGGTGCATAAGCGAACGGCCCTCCGTGGTTCGCGAGAACATGAACGCGCGGATTGTTGGGCCGCTGTCCCGCTTGCCATGCAACGTGCTGGCTGAAGATGTCATAGAATTGGTCGCCGTCGGAACAGGTGACGATAATAGCGCCTTGTTCCTGGTCGATCAGGTGGGTCTTGACGTCTTGGAGCACTCCGGCCTCATGGAGTTCCCGGACGAGATAAAATTCAGACTTAGAGAGTTCCACTCTTCTCATTCTCCTTATTTTGACGTGGTGAACCGGGTGTTATTGTGCGCCTTATTTTGATAATAGTCAATATGTGCTATGCTATTTGAAAGGCATGGGAGGATTCGGAAACAATGTTCTTATGGTTGTCGCAGGGATTCCCCGTGGAACAACGTTGACCTATGCGGAGGTCGCGCGGCGTGCGGGAAGCCCGCGTGCTTATCGCGCGGTCGGCAACATTTTAAATAAAAATCACGATCCGAAAATTCCATGTCACCGTGTCGTCCGGTCCGACGGAACACCTGGCGGCTATAATCGCGGAGCCGGAAAGAAGATCGAGATTTTACGGCGTGAAAAAGCGATCATCGGGGAAAAACAAATATGAACAAATTCGTAAAGATCATCGCCATTATTCTTGCGGTCATCATTCTTGTCCTTTTGGGTATCCTCATCTTCGTTCCATCGACAAGAGGACGTTCCGCGACGGGTTCCGTCCAAGGGATTTCAAGATAACATTTTCATGTGATTTATTCGGTAGAGTACGCCTTTTTAGATAAGGAAAACCCGCCGGACCGAGATAAGGTGCGGCGGGGAGGGTGCGGGAGAAGAGCTTAAGAAGAGCGCGGCGCAATATTTTTTTTAGCGAGGGCGTCGCTGCGACGCTTTTCAGCGCTGCGACGCTTCAGTTCCTTTTGGACGGCGACAAAGATTTTCTGCCGATCAGTATAATTTCCGATCTTCCACCAGATCGTTTGTTTGAAGTCGGGATGTTTCCCTCGTTCTTTTTCCTGTCTCAGATAATCCGCCACACTGTCGGCGACCTGAAGGACGAATTTACTTGGTTTGTCGTTCAAGTGTTCACCCCCCCAAAAAAAATAGCGCTGTTCTGCTGTTTATTTTCTATAACACTTTTTAAAAGTAGTCAAGGTAAATCGATAGAGTTTATTTTTCCATACAGGGCCGGCATAGTCGA
>CAZWWZ010000009.1:0-17924 GCA_964637795.1 uncultured Candidatus Saccharibacteria bacterium
GAATCGCCGGACGGCCATCGATCACCGCGAAATCCGTGCGTGAGCGCAGATAATCGAGTACCGGCACGGTCTCCGAAGTGTATTGCAAAAGGCGGCGTTCAATGGATTCTTTCGTATCGTCTTTCCTCCCCTCAACCTCGGCGCGATGAAGCAGACGCTTCACGGACTCATCATGGGGAACATCAAGGAATATGGTCATGAATTTTTCCTTTCCGATCGACACCAGGAACGGCAAAAGATATTCAGCCTGACTGACGCGACGCGGCAGACCGTCAAAGATGATCCCCCTATCCTGCGGCACGGCCGCCATTTTTTCCTTTACGATCGCGAGCGTCGTTTCGTCGTCGATATAGATGCCCTGATTGATCATCGCAGCGATCCTCTTTCCGAGATCATCATCACGACTCGCGATCTCCCGAAAAATAGCGCCCATCTCCCAATAAAAAAAATCAAGCTTCTCCGCTAAAAGCTTCGCCTGCGTCCCCTTGACCGAACCCTGAGGTCCGATAAAAAAAATGACATCGAGGTTCATGAAGGACTTCATTGTAGCACCCTAAAAACATTTTTGCAAAAATGCCGCCCCCGGTCCAGGACTTTTATGAATGGGTACTTAGAAGGCCTTATAAAACTTTTTGAAATCGCTCTTCTATTATCTCATTTAAAACGGATTTAAGTCTAAAGATAAGCCTTCTAATAGGGATTCGCCTGTTATTAATTCACCCTTCCTTTCTCTATGAATTTTTATTACCAACTATAGTTTCTCAAGTATCCCTGATGCAATTTAATTCGAGAAACATTAAACTCCGTTAATTCTTCAGAATACCAAGCGAGATATTGGATAACCCGAGAAAGCCAATAAAGGTCCTCTAATTTTTTTTGATCTGCGGAAAAGTTAACCAAACGATAATAGTCGTTTATCGACTTTTCGTTAAAGTTAAAATGCCACAAATACATGCGAATCCTCGCAAAATCATAGATCGGATCACCAAACATCGCATCTTCCCAATCTACTATTCCGGAGATTTCATGATGTTCCGGATCCACAAACAAATTCCTCTGATTAAAATCAGTATGCAAAAGTGAATATTCTTTTAAGTCGAATACCATATCCTTGATCTTCGTCCTCGTCCTCTCAACTGATGTCGAAATGAGTTCTCCATCCAATGATTTTCTCCTGGAAATCTCATTCCAATCAATATCGCCGCCATCGAAGATCGAGAGTATCATGCCCTTCCAAGTTTCTTCATCGTTTTTGTGAGCAAGCAACCCAGAATTTTCGGATTTTATTTTATGCAACTCCTTCAAGTTCCTTACCATGGAGGGGATATACTTCGGCATTTCTTTCGCCGGAACGGACTCGAGGAGTGGAAAGTTGATTCTTTTGAGGATAATCACCGGCACGTCCTCAAAAACAAAAGAAGCGATGAGCGCTGGAATGGGAATGTTTATCTGCTTTTCTGTTATCAATTCCAAAGCAGGCACATCTTTCATGGCATTCGTTCCATGCTTTACCGCGCATTCCATGCCATTCGAAAGTTTTATAAAAAAGACGGAGCTGCTCATCCCTTGAGGGGGCAGCTCTATGCCCTCCAGCGGAGAGCCAGAGTTGTAGCTACTTTCGATATATGCAACCAATCTTTTTTGAAAATCTCGAGTGGGCATGAAAAATAAAATTTCAGGGATTATTTTATTGCTAAAGTCTTCACATATTCCGCAAACTCCCGCCACGCATCGTCTTGCTTCCAAAATGTGATTCGTTCCTCTTGTGATATTTCCGATTCGGGATAACGAAACCCGCTTGGAATAAAAATCTCATTAATTGGAGTCTCACCTTTTTTCCCTGCCGTAAACGCGATACTTCCCTTAAAATTTCCAAGAAAACAAACCGGCTCCTTGCCGGGTTCACAATACGCGATACATTCTTTAATGAAAGCATTCCGATTTTCTTTGCCATCCATCAACCGCAGCATATCTTTCGCGGTCAGCCATTGATTGACGAACTTAATAAATGGACCCGGAAATCCGTTTAGCACCTCAATATAATATCCCGCATCGCTCACCACAATCGGTTCCTTAAGGAGATCGCTTCCCCATCCAGCAGAAAACGACGCGATCTCTTTCACGTCTTTGCTCTGTATCTCTGGGATATCTATCTTTCTTTGAAAAAGAGTAATATTCGTGCCTTCAAGCGCTTTCTGAGCAATGGCAAATTTCAATGGATTCCCTGTCGCATAAATTAATTCCTTCATAACCGTAGTATACCAAAAACCGAGACGTCTCGGTCTTACCTCGAATTCTACCTAGTATATTGCAGGGACAAGACTCGGAATGAAGAAAGGAGAAACTAGATGGCGAAGATATGTTTTTAGACCGGTCTTTTGAAACAATCGCGGAAGCGAGCTAAAAACGCCTAAAAAAAATTAGCCGGAAAGCGAAGATTGGTAAATGCGCGAGTGAATAGAAAAAATATCGGGCACCCGTAACCACGGAGCTGGGTGATATTTTTTCGTTATGAGCGAACCGCATTTTTCGAATTGGAGCGGGTCGCGGGAAATATGCCCCGAGGCTATTCAATACCTTCGTATTCGCGCATCGTGAGCTGCGAGTTGACCTGCCGCATGGTCTCAAGCGCAACGGATACCACGATCAAAATGGCGGTGCCGCTGATCGTAAGCGTCGCAACGCCGGTAAGTTTCTGTACGGCGATCGGAAGCACAGCTACGAGACCAAGGAAGACCGCGCCCCACAATGTGATGCGATTCACGACACCCGAAAAGAATTTCGTGGTATTTTCTCCGGGACGGATGCCCGGAACGAATCCGCCGCTCTGCTGAAGATTTTTCGAGACCTCTTCGGGATTGAACGTGATCGCCGTATAGAAATACGTAAAGAGAAATACCAGCAGGAAATACACGATGCCATAGGCAAGCTGGTTCGCGAGGAACGCCGTCGCAAAGCCGCTGATCTTCACCCCCCAATGCACCGAGAAGAGCGTGACGAATTGCGCCACGAACTGAGGAAGCAAGAGAACCGAGATCGCAAAAATGAGCGGGATCATGCCGGCCTGGTTGACCTTGAGCGGCAGATAACTCTGCGAACCGCCGTATAGTTTGTTCCCCCGTACGCGGCGCGCATAGGCGACCGGGATCTTGCGCTCGCCTTCGTTCAGATACACGATACCCGCAATGAGCAGTATGGCCGCGATGGCAAAGCCAACATAGGTCAAAAGGAGTCCCGGCGTATAGGTTTCGAATGCCGTTCCCGCAGAAGCCGGCAAACGCGCAAGAATTCCCGCAAGAATAATGAGTGAAATACCGTTGCCCACTTTCTGCTCCGTGATCAGTTCACCGAGCCAGAGCGCTATCATCGAACCGCAGGCGATCACGATGACGTTGCGGATCAAACTGAACGGATCGGGCTTATCGATAACGCCCTGCGAAATAAGCAGCATCAAAAAACCATAACCCTGCACCAGGGCCAAAGGCACCGTGATAAGCCTCGACCACTGATTGAACTTCGCCTGGCCGCGCGCACCTTCCTCGTAATACATCTCCTTGAGATGAGGGAAAACGATCGTCAAAAGCTGCATGATGATCGTTGCCGTAATATAGGGACCGACACCGAGCATCACGAGCGACAAATTTGAAAGTCCGCCGCCGGAGAAAAAGCTCAGGAAACCGAAAAGCTGGCTCGAACCGAAATAGTTCTGGAGCCGGACCGCATCGATACCAGGGATCGGCACTGCTGCCAGCACCCGATACGCCACCAAGAGACCCGCGACGATGAGAATTTTTTTGCGGAGATCAGGAACTTTGAAAAGCTGAAAAAAACGGTTCATAAGGGCGATCAGCTGATGATTACTTTACTTTCTTGATTTTGTCTGCGGCGCTTTTTGAAACCTTGACGTTTTTGCCGTCCGCGGCCATAGGAAATGCCGCATTTCCATTTCCGAGTATCTTGATCTCACCCTTGAAATTTTTTCCGAGCAAACCTGCCGTTATGAGCAGATCGCGCGTGATCACAAGCGTTTCCTTGCCGGCAAACGTTTTGAGCTTTTGCGACAAAGTTCCGAGATTAAAAACCGTCACCGCATCTTTTTTCGGCTTATTGCGAAAACCGCGCATCTTCGGAAGTTTCAAAATAAGATCGCGCTCCGCCGGACGGATACGATGACCGGAACGGGATTTCTGTCCTTTCTGGCCGCGGCCCGAAGTCGTGCCGCGCTTGCCGCCGCGCCCGATGCGCTGTGGCTTCTGTTTTCTGATGGAAGTAAGTGAATGAAGTTTCATGATTTTTGATGAGAGATTCGAGATATGAAGTATGAGATATGAATAAATTTACTTCGTAACTCGTACTTCGTATCTCATATCTCGTTTAGGCTTTTAGTTTCTTCAGCGCTTCGACAGCCGCAAGCGCGTTCGTCAATTTATTGGGAGTCCGGCCGAGGCATTTCGCCGTCGCATCCTTGATGCCGGCAAACGTGAGAACGACGCGAACCGCACCTCCGGCGCGAAGTCCGTGCCCCTTGGCGGCAGGTTTGATTAAAACACGCGCAGCGCTGTACTTCGCGAGTACTTCGTGCGGGATCGTCCGGCCATCCTGCAAAGCGACCGTGATCATCTTCTTCTTCGCATCAAGATTCGCCTTACCGACCGCCTGCTGAACGTCGAGACCCTTCGCGATACCGACGCCGATCCTACCTTTTTCATCGCCGACGATCACGGTCGCGCGGAAACGGAAGCGTTTGCCTCCGGCAACGACGCGCGTAACACGCCGCATATCGAGTACGCGTTCTTTGAATTCATCTGGCTTTCGTACCTGCCGTTCGTTTTTGCGGAACATGGTTTTATATTAAAAGTCCTGCTTTTTTAGCCCCTTCGGCAAGGCTCTTCACGCGACCATGGAAACGATACGATCTGCGATCAAACACCGCTTTCGTGATCCCCTGAGCGATCGCTTTCTTTCCAATCGCCTCCCCCACCGTTTCCGCGGCAGCGACCTTCGTTTTCTTTTCGCCCTTCACGCCGACATTCGATGCGGCGGCAAGCGTGAATCCTTTCGTGTCATCGATCAACTCTGCATAGATAAAACGATTCGTGCGATGCACCGCAAGACGCGGACGATCCGACGTGCCGAAAATGCGCGCGCTTGAGCGTGCAGCCCGACGCGTCCTTTTTTGATTCAATTTCTTGCGTGCGTTCATGATGGTTTATCCTGTTGTTCCTGCTTTCTTTCCGACCTTCCTGCGGATCACCTCTCCTGCGTAATGAATACCTTTCCCCTTATAAGGTTCCGGTTTCTTGAGCGCACGGATCTTTGCGGCGATCTGTCCGACATTTTCCTTGCTGGTTCCCGAAAAAAGGATCGTCGTGTTCTTCTCCACGGCAGCCGTCACGTCGTCCGGCACCCTGACGCGAACCGGCTGGGCATAACCAAGGTACATGACAAGCTCCTTTCCTTCAAGCGCGGCACGATAACCGACACCTTCGATCTCAAGCTTTTTCGTGAACCCATCGGTCACGCCGAGGGTCGCATTTTTAATGAGCGACCAGGTCGTTCCGAGCATCGCGAAATTCGCAAGTTCCTTTCCCTGCTCCACCCAAATACCGCCGTCTTTCGATGTCACCACGATACCTGGCATGACCGCGATCGCAAGTTCACCCTTTGGTCCCTTTACGATGAACGAATCGCCGCGTTCGGAAACGGTAACGCCTGCCGGCAAAGGAATTGATTTTTTAATAAGACGTGACATGTTAGATGTTTTTACCAGATTTGAAACAGATATTCCCCGCCGACTTTTTTCTTTTTGGCGTCAATCACCGACATGATGCCCATGGGGGTCGAGAGGACGCCAAGACCATACCCCTGCCGCACCCGATGCAAATTCCGATAATCGCTGTAAAAGCGGCGGCTTGGTTTGCTCAAAACCTTGAAATCCATATCTTCCTGCTTCTTAGTGCCGAAACGGATCGTAATGACATTCTTCTTCCCGACCGTTTCTTTTTCGACGCTCTTCACATAACCATTGTCACGGAGCACTTCAAGCACCGCAAGGTCCATGCGCGAAAACGGCACCGTCATTTTGTCTTTGCCGGCCCGCAGAGCGTTTTTAATTTCAGGAAGAAGTCGATAGTACATTTGATTTAAATTACCAGCTTGCTTTTTTTACACCGGGAATCTGCTGATTCGTCGCCATCTCGCGGAAGCAGATCCTGCACAATCCGAAATCGCGCATATAGCCATGTTTGCGCCCGCAGCGAAAACAGCGACGAACGATCCGGGTGGAAAACTTGGGGCGCTTTTTGCTTCGCGCGATTACTGATTCTTTTGGCATGCTGATGTGCGTTTAACGTTTACTTTTTTTCTTACCCTTCTCTTCCTCCTTCTTCATCGGAACACCGAGCTTCATGAATTCATCCCATGAAAGTTTCGAATCCTTGACCTTCGGAACGATGCTTGCGCCGAACGAGAAACCGATCGGCGATTGCTCCGGCTCGATCTCCGGAAACACGAACTGATCGCGGACGCCCACCGTGAGAACGCCATGGGAGTCGATCGCAGTGCGATTGATACCGCGGAAGTCACGCACGCGAGGCAGTACTATTGTAATCAGTCGCTCGAAAAAATCAACCATTTTCTCCCGGCGGAGCGTCACGCGAACGCCCACGACCTGATTTTCCCTGATCTTGAAACCGGCGATGGATTTCTTCGCGCGGCGGATCTGGGGCTTCTGGCCGGTCATGGCCGATATGTCCTTCATCACCTGCACGAGCGCTTTTTCCTCGAAGTTCGGCATCTGGCTCATGCGTCCAACGCCTGCGTCAACGACGATCTTTTCGAGGAATCCCCGGATCTCTTTGCGCCTGACCTGTTCTTGTTTTTCTGATGAAATAGGCATGGTTTTATATCTTCGCTTTGCATTTCTTGCAGTATCGAACCTTCTTCGTGCCATCCATGCGCGCGCCGACGCGGGTCGGCTCCTTGCAGGAAGCGCATACGAGCATCACTTTGGAAACGCCAAGCGGGCGCGGAACCGAGATCATCTGTCCCTTTTCCCCTTGCCGCTTCGGACGTGAATGCTTCTTTACGAGGTTCAAGCCATCAATGATGATCTTATCAACCGTTGGCATCGCACGAAGCACCGTCCCCGTTTTTCCGCGGTCTTTGCCTGAAATTATTTTTACCGTATCCCCTTTTATGATTTTCATGATCGTGATGCCTTGTTATACGATTTCTTCCGCCATAGTCATTAATTTCTCGAATCCACGCTCCTTCAATTCGCGTGGCAACGGACCGAACACGCGCGTTGCGACCGGCTCCTTCTTGGCGTCGACAAGCACGACAGCGTTCTCGTCGAAACGGACATAGGATCCGTCCTTCCGGCGCAAAGCGTTCTTTGTGCGGACCACAAGCACTTTCACCACGTCCTTCTTCTTTACCGCCTTGCGAGGCTCCGCCGACTGCACTGAAGCAACGACGATATCACCCACGCCCGCATACCGGCGACGCGTACCGCCAAGGATACGAAAACACCGCACGATCTTTGCGCCGCTGTTATCTGCAACTTTCAATATGGAGCGTTCCTGTATCATGTATGGATATTATGCTTTCCCGACTATTTTCCACCGTTTGTCCTTCGACAACGGCCGCGTTTCCTCGATAACGACCTTATCGCCTTCATGGTATTCGTTCTTCTCGTCATGAGCCTTGAACCGCGTCGTGAGCGTCTGGTATTTCAAATACCGCGGATTCTTTTTAAGACGCGAAACGGCGATCACGCGCGTCTTCGTCATCTTATCGGAAACGACGACGCCCGTGATCTTCCTGATCTTCTTTTGTGTTTCAGATTGCGGCATGGTTATTTAGAAATGGTTTTCTCATAAAGAAACGTCTTTGCGCGTGCAATGGCCTTCTTCGCCTCATGAAGCGCCTTCACATTCTTCACTTTTCCGGCCGCCAGGTCAAATCGCAGAGCACGAAGCTTCTCCCGATCGTCCTTAATGAGACGATTGAGTTCCGCTTCTGATTTCACCTTGAGGTCTTGGATATCCTTCTTCTTCATGGATTTTGTTCTTAATGCAGATTCCTCGCAAAGCTCGGAATGACGATTCGTGTTATTTTACCACTATTTTTGTTTTCACCGGCAGCTTATACGACGCAAGCCGCAATGCTTCTTTCGCCTTTTCAAGCGGTACGCCGTCGATCTCAAAAAGGATCCTGCCTGGCCGCACCGGAAAAACGTAATGATCGACGCTCCCCTTGCCGCCGCCCATTGTGGTTTCCGGAGGACGGATCGTAACCGGCTTATCCGGGAACACGCGAATCCAAAGCCTGCCCGCACGCTTCAGAGAATTCGTGATCGTTTTGCGCGCCGCCTCGATCTGCCGCGAGGTCATCCACGCCTGCTCAAGGGACTTCAGACCGTACTGGCCATAGTGCAGCTCAAGACCGCGGGTCTCGACCTGACGGCCAAGCGAGCGACCCTTGTGCCACTTGCGATGTTTTATTTTTTTCGGAATAAGCATGTTTTTAAAAAGAATTCAGGATTTATGATCGGAAATTATGAATTTGCTCTTGCATCCTGATTCGCAAATCTCGATTCATCTTTCGGGTTCTCTTTCTTCTCGAATATCTCTCCCTTATAGATCCACACCTTGATGCCGATCGTGCCATAGGTTGTCTTCGCGGTCGCCGTACCGTAATCAATATCGGCGCGCAAGGTCTGGAGCGGCAACGATCCGCGCGAAAGCCGTTCGCGGCGGGCGATCTCGTTGCCGTCAAGCCGTCCGGACAAAAAGATCTTAACTCCTTTTATCTCGCGGTTTTGCGCTACCTGCTCTATATACTTCTTCATGGTTCGGCGGAAAGGCATTCTGCGCTCAAGATCCCACGCAATTTCCTGGGCGACATAAACTGCGGAAACCTCGGAACGCTTCAATTCTTCAATAGTGACGCTCAAGGGAACCGGCATCTTGTTTTTGCGCACTTTCCGTATCGCTTCAGCGAGCGCCATGTTCAATTCCTCCATTCCTTTGCCGCCACGACCGATGATGAAGCCCGGACGAGCCGCCTTGATGAACACGCGCAAATTTCCCTGCGTACGCTCGATCTCGATCGCGGCGATACCCGCCTGTCCGATCTTCTTCGCGATCGTAGCGCGGATCGCCTCGTCCTCTTCCAAAAACTTCGCATAGCCACCCTTAATAAACCAGCGCACCGGCCAGTTCTGGGTTATGCCAAGACGAAATGAAAGAGGATGTGTTTTCTGTGCCATGATAATGATTATTTCCCTGCTTTTGCCGTACCGCTAAACGTCTTCCTGACAAAGCCTTTTTTACCTTTCGATTCCACGGCCTCAGGCGCCGCAGCTTCAACGGCGCGCTTTTCGCGAGTCGGCTTCTTTTTGTTTTCCTTCGGTTGTTCTTTTGAAGACTTCTTTTTCTTCGCCACAACGATCGAGAACTTCGGAGAGAGCTTGCTGTTCACGCCGAGCGTCAGCATCACATGGCTCATCTTCTTCTGGATCGGTGATGCGGAACCGCGCGCACGTGGCAGGCTGCGCTTCAACATCGGACCATTGTCAACGCGGATCTCCGCGATGAAAAGATGATCCACGTTCATCTGTTTGTTTTTAGCATTTGCAACCGCCGAACGCAAGAGTTTCAAGAGCGGCTGAGCCGGCCGACGGCGCACCATTAAGAGCTGAGCCTCGGCTTCGTTCACGGAAAGGCCGCGGATAAGGTCGGCAACGCTCCGCACTTTGCGCGGCGCGATCCGGAGATAATTCAGTTTTGCAGTTTGCTGTTGCATGATGGTTTTTTATAAATCCTTCGTAAAGTTCGGGGTAATGCTTTGTATTATTTCTTTGCCGGCGCTTTTGCGGCTGCGACCTGCGCCTTCTGCGTTTCTGCCGCCTTCATCTCGAGCTCCTTCTGCATCTTGCCTCCGTGACGTACGAACTTTCTCGTGAGCGAAAATTCTCCGAGCCGGTGACCTACCATTTCCTCGGTCACGCGAACCTCCACGAAGATCTTGCCGTTATGGATACCGAAGAGATAGCCGACCATCTCAGGCGAGATCTCGGAAGCCCGCGACCAGGTCTTGATGACCGTATCGCTTCCCGACTTCAAAGCCGCCACTTTCTTGAGCAGTTTCGGATCAACAAACGGTCCTTTTTTTAAACTTCGTGACATGATTTTATTTACTTCTTATTTCTCCTCTTTACGATAAGTTTCGATGACCGTTTCTTCTTGTTGCGCGTCTTATGTCCACCCGTAATATTGCCCCAGACATCTTTCGGCTTTCTCGTACCGCGCGGCTGGCTGCCTTCGCCGCCTCCGTACGGATGATCAACCGGGTTCATGGCCTTGCCGCGAACCGTCGGACGAATACCGAGCCACCGCGAACGGCCAGCCTTGCCGATCGTCGTAAGATTCCATTCCGAGTTCGAAACCTGACCGATGGACGCAAGTCCTTCCCACGGCACGCGGCGAACTTCGCCGGAACCGAGGCGCAGATCGGTATAACCATCCGCGTTCGCCAGAACCTCGACGTAACAACCGGCAGAACGGGCGATCTGACCCCCCTTGCCCGGAACGAGCTCGACGTTATACACCTGATAACCGACCGGGATATTCTTCAATTGCATGCGGTTTCCCGTCGTGAGCGGAGCTGATTCCGCGATCAAAACTTCCGAACCAATCACCATCTTCTCCGGGGCGAGCATATAGCTCTTTCTTCCATCCTCATGCCGCACGAGCGCGATGAACGCCGTGCGATACGGATCATATTCCAGTGTTTCAATGACCACTTTCGTGCCAAGCTGATTCTGCTTGAGATCGATCATGCGGTATAACTTCTTATTGCCGCCGCCCTGGTGGCGCATCGTGATGCGTCCCTGCGAGTTCCTGCCGGCATGCGTTTTAAGCCGCGTCGTAAGCGACTTCTTCGGCTTCACGCGCGAAAGCTTCCCGTAATCAACGTTCGTCATGCTCCGGCGCGATGGACTGGTTGGCTTGTAGGATTTCATGTTACGAGATATCTATTTTCTGCCCTTCTTTCAAGGTTACGACGGCCTTCCGATGATCATCGCCCGCACCGCGCATGACGCCGCGGAACCGCTTCTGCTTCGCCTGGCGATTCAAAACATTCACCGAAACGACATTCACCTTATATAATGTTTCAACTGCTTTTTTAACTTCAGGCTTCGTCGCCGTCTTCTCGATCAAAAAGACATACTGATGGCTTGCGCTCAGATTGGTCGCCTTTTCGGTCACCCACGGCTTTTTGATAAGGAAAGAGTTCATGAAAATTTATGCGTGGTAATGTTTTTCGATGACCGCAATGCTGTCCTTTTCCAAAAGGAGGTTCGCATGGTTCAAGATATCATAAATATTGAGCGAAGCTGCATCGATCGCTTTCGCTTTCGGCAAATTCGAGGAAGAACGGAAAACGATCGCGTTCGTTCCTGCCGGAACAAGAAGCGCATCATACCGCTTTGACCCCTTCTTCATATTGAGGATCTTCCGCAATGCACCGGAAAGAAGCGCGGTCTTTGGCGCCTCCGTGACGAGCGTATCAAGCACCTTCACTTCACCATCCTTCCACTTCTTTGAAAGAACCGTGAAAAGTGCCGCGCGCTTCATCTTTTTGTTCACTTTCTGAGAATAATCCTTATCATTTCGCGGACCATGCGATTTACCGCCACCGATCCAGATCGGCGACGAGGTCATGCCGTGACGAGCGCGGCCGGTCCCCTTTTGGCGCCATGGCTTTCTGCCGCTGCCCGCCACCTCGCTTCGATCCTTCACATGCGCCCACGGATCGCGCGCATTAGCGCGTTGGGCGATAAGGACCTGTTTCACGAGCGCCTCATTCCATTTCGCACCAAAAACAGCCTCCGGCAGATCGATTGTGCCGACTTTCTCATTCTTTAAATTGAGGATGTCTGTGGTCATGGAAATTTAGTTGCGTATTTCAAGTATCGTTCCTTTCATCCCCGGCAACGCGCCACGGAGATAGATGATGTTTTTCTCGGCATCAACGCCTGCAACCACCAGGTTTTTTACCGTCACGCGCTCCATACCCATGTGTCCCGCCATGCGGCGGCCCTTCACGACGCGCTGAAATGCCGTACTGCCGATGGAACCCGGATGACGCTGGCGGTTTTTCTGGCCATGTGTCGCCCCGCCGACACCCGCAAAACCATGCCGTTTAACAACACCCTGGAACCCGCGGCCCTTATTGAGACCGCTTACCCGAACCTTTTCGCCTTCCTTGAAATCAGCCACGGTTACTTCATCGCCTAAGTTGAATTTTGAAATCTCAACCGGATGTGCCGCCATATGCTTGAACTCGCACCGATTTCTACCAAGGGCAACCTGGACGGCTTCATAGCCATCCCGCTCTTTATTGCGAACCAACGTGACCTTGTTCGGGGTCGCTGAAACGGCCGTCACGGGGACAACCTTGCCATCTTTCCAAAGCTGGGTCATGCTTGATTTTTTGCCGAGTATAAATGACATGTTCCTGATAAAAAAATTTCCGGATGCCTCCGGAGTTTTGTGCAATGCAACCCGCTCGCCCATCTTTAAATGGGATTGCTCAGAAAAAACGAACTTCGTTTTCCGAGAAGGGTGTGTATTCGCATAAAACTCCAGAGGAAACCTTGCAGGGATTATAGCAGAAGAAGTATTTCTCTGTCAACGGCTCCGGTTTTCTCGCTTTCCGAAAGATACATCAAGTAAAATAGTGGCCCTCGGGGTATGCGAAGACGAACCCCCCAGAACCACTATTTTACTTTTAAAAAATCAATCTTCCGGAAAAGAAACGCTACGCCCATAAAAAATCTTACTTGCACATTTTGAACTCTCTTTTGCACAAAAAAAGAAAACTCTATACTTGGGAGTCTCCCCGTCTTGTCGCCCTCGCGGAGGCGAGGGTCCATGCTTCTAAAAATCACATTATGTCGCCTATGATTGGGTTATCCAAAAATGGGAACGCTACGCTTGGATTGCTTCCCTTATTCGTTCCCACGATTTATGGTAAAAGCAATCGAACCAAGGCGGGAAATCCAGACTCTCTGAAAAATCTTCCACACCCACTAAAAACTCCGGAATAATTCTAAGCTCTTGATTTCAAATAATCTTCGATCATTTTATGGGCATCGAGATTGAAGCCGCCATATTCCTGATCATTAAAATATTCATCTTTCGTGATCCAGCGCCATTCGGAGAATTTCTCCGGTTCCATAAGCCCGGCATCCTGGTCCGTGGTGCAGAAAAAAATAAAAACAGTATCCCCTTCTTTTGCCCCGCGAGCTTCTCCGATAAAATCGACGATCGTAAATTCAGTGATCCCCACTTCTTCAGCTACTTCCCGCCGCAATGTTTCTTCAAGAGTTTCACCGGCATCGCACCGTCCGCCGGGAATCGTCCAAACGGAAATATCCTTCCATTTATCTTTGGTATAGTTTCGCTGCCCGGTCAGTATCCTGCCATTACGCATCATGACCGCGATCGGACACTTCGTTTCGGTTCCTCGTTCGCTAAGCTTGTCTTGGAGCATGCTTTATTATTGTATTGATCATGCGTTACACAAAGGAAAGTGGATAATACTCGAACGATCTTAGTTCGTATTCTGAACTTACCAATTTAAATTAAAGCTGGATCCCCGAAGCGGGCCCACCTCCAATATTGATCCCTATTTGCCCACTTGGCGGCGCTATTTCTTGAAACGGAACCCCTAAAAACGCAGCGACTTGGTTTGCGATAGCAACTTCTTTGCCTGATCCCGCCATCATCACTGCCGGACCAATGGTCATGCCGGAAGAACTTTTTTGATGATCCAGAGGCAATTCTTGTCCATCTTTAAAAACAATGACCGACTGGGATACAAGCACTTGACGAGGCATGGAACCGCCGCGCCCGCCGGAATTATTATTTTCCATTTGCCATGATTTTCGTGTCTCGATCCGAAGAACGTCGCCGATAGAATACATCGCTGTTTTTCCCCCGATCAATCGCTTGGTCTGATACATGATCTGACCATTCGTCTTGCTCATAGCGACACCAATAGATGAACTCATAAAGGTGACTACCAACCCGACAACCAAAAGACCCAGTGCAACCCACAACGGATTCGAGACAGCAAAATGAATATAAAATCCGATGCCAACTCCAGCGAGAATCAAAATTATTCCTATGACGATGCTTTTTGCATCCCCTTCTTTAAGCATCAACTCATCCGCTGTCTGATTGGTTATTTTCATATTTTATTTATTATAGAATAAGTATAACAAACGAGCGCTCAGAAAGGAGTTCGCCCCAAAGAAAAATCTTATCTCGGATGGAACTTGGCCTCACGGAGAAGGCCGGTCAGAAGATCTTTCAGGGCGATCGTAGCAACGGCAGTCACTTTGTCGCCGCCGCCGTAGTAGACGAAAAGCTGGCCGCGGATCACCGCGGTGCCGCACGGAAAAACGACGTTCGGAACGATCCCCTCTTTTTCGTACGGCATCTTCGGTTCCAGGATGGTATCCTCGGTTCGGTAGAGAACTTTTGTCGGGTCGTTAAGATCCAACAATGCCGCACGGACGCTATAGTGCGATGTCCGTTTTGAAATGCCGTGATATAGCAAAAGCCAGCCGTGCGGCGTTTCGATCGGCGGCGCGGAAATGCCGATACGCTTGGAATCCCATGCGGTATCGCGAGGCCGCATCAATATTTTTCCGCCGAGAAACTTGTTCACGCCATCAAAATCAAAAGAATCGCAGCTGTCGATCCAAATGTCCGATCCCAACCGATGTAAAAAGAAATATTTTCCGCCGATCTTCCGCGGAAAGAGTGCGGCGTCCTTGTCGTCGAGTCCGGGCGGTGAAATGAGCATGGGGTTCGCCCAGTTCCATTTCTTGGCAAGAAGATCGCTTACGAGGATCGACGTGAACGCTACGCGCGGCGGCTCCTTGCCATCAAACGCCGTATAGCACATATAGACACGATCGCCGAGCTTCGTGAGCCGCGGATCTTCGCAGCCGGAATTTCCTCCAGGAACAAGCTTCCGTTCGAACTCGGCGCGCGGCACGTATGCCGGCTCCGGACTACGTTCAGTGAAATGGACTCCGTCTAAAGATGCCGCATAACCAAGAACCGACGTGTTGTCGTCGGACATTGCACGATAGAACAGATGCACCTTCCCCCCCTCATAGATCGCCCCCGGATTGAAAGTCGACTGCGATTCCCATTCGTGCTCGGCGATCGGCGCAATGATCGGATTACCTTCGAATCGTGCAAGCTGGCGCCCCGCGACAAAAACCAGTTCATCAAGCAGATCTTTTAACTTGAACTTTGCGAGACAGCATGTCGTGTCGGTGGCGCCGTAATAAAGATAGATGATCGAACGGCGCAGCATGGTTCCTGACGGAAAAACAACATGCGGCACGCGGCCGTATTGCTCATATTCCTCTTCGGGCACAAGGAACGGCCGCTTCACTTCGCCTACGATCTTCCGAGGATCATTATCGTCCAGCAGCAACGCCTGCACACCGAAGATCGTAGGCGGCGTGAAATAATTGTAGATATAGGAATAAAAAAGCAGCCATCCTTTTTCCGTCTTCAAGGGCACGGAACCAACCTCGATCTGATCTTTCTCATTTACGTCGATTGGGATCACGTGATCGCCAAGATGCTCATACCACTCTTTCCAATATGCCTCCGACCACATGTCCTCAACCCGATCGAAAAGCGCCAACGCTATCTTCGCTGGCGGACGATCGGTGTTGACCGTAAGGATCGCGGCGATCTTCCCGTTCACCCGCTCCGGAAAAAGCGCCATGGCCTTCGCATTGAACGGCGTCACGAGATGCTTTTCCGTGATCGTTCTCATGTCCTTGCTTATCGCGACACCAACCTTGATGCCGTCGGCAGAAAACGCTTCGACGGCCGTATAAAAAATATAAAGCTGGCCCTCGAATTCCGTAGCGCGCGGATCTTCGCAGCCCCACTGTTCCCATGGATGTTCAGGGACGATAAATTGGCGTCGGTCCTTGAAGTGGACTCCGTCCTTTCCCGACGCAACCCCAATCGAAGACGCCTGAGCCTGTCCATTATCGGATTTTCCGGTCGCGCGGTAAAGCAAATACACCATGTCATCGCAAACGACAGGCGAAGGATTGTAAACCGCGTCCGATTCCCAATCCGAATCAGGATCGGGCAATAAAATCGGATTTTCGGACGACCGACTGCCTTCCAGCATATTATTCTTTCATCTTCACGTTATTTTTCTTCACAAGGCGTGGCATTCCATTGCGAACAAGCTCGTCAAGGAAATGATCAAGGTCCGCCACGGCCACGCAGACAACCGAATCCGCTCCGCCATAATAGACGTAAAGCTCGCCATCCTTCACGACGGCGCCGCAGGAATAGATCACGCCCGATTTCCATCCGGTGTTCTCGTACCATTCTTCCGGTTCGAGGACCGGTATGCGCGAACGGTAGAGTACTTTCGTCGGATCATCCGCGTCGAGGATCATAGCGCCCAGTTTGTAGCGATTCGGATCGCGGACGTCCATGGCATGATACAGAAGGAGCCAACCAAGTTTCGTTTTTATCGGCGGCGGTCCCGCACCGCGCACCCAGCTATCCCATCCATCCACGTTCGAGAAACGGCTATAGTGGCTCTTGATGTTTTTTGCATCATCTTCGAACTCCGAGAGGTCATCAACGTAATCGATCAATATCTTCGGCGAAAGGCTATGGAGGATCGCAAACTTGCCGTTGATCTTTTCGGGAAACAAAACCCAGTTCTTATGAACTTCGCCTGGCGGCGAGAGAAAAACCGGTGCACTCCACCGCCATCGCCGGTTCACGAAATCATCCTTTGCTATCGAGGAAAGCGCGATGCGCACCGATCCCCAACCGTCGAACGCGGTATAGGTAAGATAAATTTTCCCATCCTCATTGATCATCACGAGACGCGGATCCTCCGAACCGCCGGCGCATCCTCCGCCCGAAAGATAATTGATCCTCGGAGCCGACACAAGCGGGTTTGTTCCCTTGGTTTTATGCGCAAAAGCTGGCGCGTCAGGCCGGCCAACGATCGTCACACCATCATCGCTCATGGCATAACCAAGCGTCGACATATCGTCGCCGCCGATCGCGCGATAGAGAAGATGCACGTGTCCATCGGCATAAAGCGCCGCAGGATTGAACGTCGCCTTCAACTCCCAAAAATTCTCGGTACGCGGTTCGACAATCGGATTCGACTCATATTTCTGGAGCGTAACGAACCGTTTACGCGGAGGAGTTGTACGTCGGGGAATAACCGCCTTAGCCGACGATCGCCGCCTTACTGGCGCGGAGACCTTTTTTACACCAGGAGAAACTGTCTTCTTTTTTGCCGCCACAGGACGCGTCTTGGATGTCCTGTTTCCGCGCGTTCCAAGAGAACTACTTTTTCGGGGCGATGCCATTAATGTATATTAAATATCAAAAATTTAAAATCGACTTTTTATAAAAACACGGAACACTCCCTTCCGATATCATAACATTTCGGAAATAGGCCCTGTGGACAAACGGCCCCGCCATGGCGGGGCCGTTTGATCCTTGCTTACTGGCCGCTATTTCCCGAACTGCCTCCCGACCGTCTGCTCCCCGGTATTGCGCCACCTCCTAGTTCCGGCGTACTGCTCCCTGTCTGAATCTGAATCGTTTGCGCCGTCAAGCTTCCGTCAGAATTAGATGACCCGCCGACCATGACTCTCAAGCCCGTTGTCAGACTGCTTGCCGAAGCGGTTGAAGGCTTGATGATCGAAGTCGAACTCGAGAAAAACACGATCTCGGAGCTTCCGTTAGGAAGCTGGAGCGTCATGGTTTGTCCGTTGATCGACGCGATATTTCCCATGGCAAAACTGCCGCTGGTTCGGTTGC
>CAZWWZ010000010.1:0-15671 GCA_964637795.1 uncultured Candidatus Saccharibacteria bacterium
CGACATTTCCGCTTCAATTTCCTTGATGCGCGATCGTTTGCCCGCAAGGTCAAAGCCGCCCGGCCAGCCGCCGGGCTTCGGAAACCAATACTTCAAGATTTTCGATGTCTTTCATGAAAATAATTTTTTGTTGAATTTTTTTGGATTCCTCGCGAACCTTGAATGACCGCCGAGCACCTATTGCGGAAGAAGCCCTCGAAGGTTCAGGTTTTTCGCGTCTGACAGATCGAAACTGACTATCTTGATCTCTGCTGATTTCGATGAAAAGACGCTGTCAAGATTCTGGGAAAGGTAGATAACACCCCAAACGAAACAGGACGCCATGATGCCGATCAAAAGAACGGCAAGCCCGACTAAAAATTGTTCCATATGCTTTCTGAAAAAAATGATCGCGCCGTCCATGATGTTGTTTTATTTGAAAAATACTCTTCCTGCCGCCGCCAGCGTATATGACGATCCGCTCCGGGTTATGTCAAAAGAATCTATTTTGGAAAGCAGGATCGGCGTGGAAGACTCGATATCCCTGAGGAATGACGTTATGCCATCCAGCGAGCCTGTCATGCTCAGCTTGAAACCTACGTATCCCACCGTATCCGAAGTCGCCGGAACAGGATCGCCGTCAAATGAGAATGTCATGCTCACGCCATCGTTCGATGCAATGTTGTTGATCTCCGACGGAAACTCAATAAGACTATCCTGCGATGCAAGAAGTTTATCCATGGCAGTTTGATAGGTGGCGGCTTCTGCGGCGCTCGCCTTGAGGTTGCTGTAAGAATTGATAGCGGCACTCTGGTTTGCAATATCGTCACGGCTTCCCGCAATAGCATTGGCCTGTTCCTGGATATTGTCCGCAAGGAAATAAAGGGCTATTCCGAAAACGATCATGCTTCCGGCGATGATCCCTATCCCGATCCACATTTTCTTTTTGAAATCCTTCTTGTCCACTGATTCATTCTACCAAAACATCAGCAATACTTAAAGCGTGCAAATTCATAAGAACCTCTCTCTCGGAGCTTTGTTTTGATGCAGATTTCTTAGGTTTGGCCGCAACACGGGATCGAACCATGGATGCTGGAGGATATTCGGGATAGGTTCTATAATTTCTGTATGCCTATTTTTAAAAAGATATCCTCTCGGTTTGCCGGAATAACGCTTGCGCTCATCTGTATTTTTTCTTTTGGCTTGATGCTCTGGGCATCACGCACAGATTCCGCCATCGACGACGAACTGGCGCACATTCCTGCCGGTTACGGCTACGTGCACAATCTGGACTATCGCCTGAATCCCGAACATCCGCCGCTCGTGAAAGCGCTCGCTATGTTGCCGGTTCTTTTTCTGAACCCGACATTCCCGACCCAGAGCGACGCATGGCAAAACCAGGTGAATGCACAGTGGAATATGGGAACGCAATTCCTTTATGAATCAGGTAACGACGCGAATGCGATCATCCGGACCGCACGGATCATGCCGATCCTGCTCACGATCCTCACGATCATTCTCGTCTATTTCTTTGCACGACGGCTTATGGGAGCATGGTGGGCATTGCTCCCAGCGTTCCTCTTCGGATTGTCCCCCACTGTCCTTGCCCATGGGCATTATGTGACTACTGACGTCGGCGCGGCATTCGGCATCCTGCTCGGAACTTATTTCTTCATACGTTTCATCGAATCGCCGACGATAAAAAATCTTTGGCTTGCCGGGATCGCATTCGGCATCGCCCAGGTCACCAAATTTTCCACGCCGCTTCTCGTACCGCTTTTTATTTTCGTTCTTCTCGTCCTATGGATTCGGGATATTGTCACGAGATCGCATCATGATATCTGGCGCACCGGATGGCGCTATCTGAAAAGCCTTATTTTTATTTTCCTTATCGGCTATGCCTGCATCGTCTATCCGGTCTATTTCCTTTTCACGGCAAATTACCCCATCACAAAGCAGGTCTCCGACACGACCTTCATCCTGAACTCGTTCGGGTCCGGCCCCACGCCCGCAGGGCAGATGTGCCGCGGCACGCGATGCCTCGCTGACCTTACGATCTGGATGGCAAAGAATCCCGTCCTTCGTCCCGTCGCGCAATACGCTCTCGGCATCCTCATGGTCCTTCAACGCGCCGACGGCGGCAATACGATCTATTTCATGGGACACATCGTCGGTTCCGGCGGGTGGATTTACTTCCCGCTTCTTTATCTCCTTAAAGAACCGTTACCAACGCTTATCCTTGTTGCAACGGCGCTCATCCTCGCGCTTTGGTGGATGTGGGAAAAAGCGCGTGCATCCCACTGGCGCATCGTCCATAATATTTTCGACTATGTGAGCGTCAATCCCGCGGAGTTCACGATGATATCGTTCATTGTCCTTTATTGGGGGTACAGCATGCACAGCACCCTGAACATCGGCATCCGCCACATTATTCCCACCATCTCCTTCATCTATATCCTTTCCTCGGGCGTCTGGAAAAAATGGATCATACGATTCGATCTTTCCCGCATTACATCGGCGCGAAACATCGTCGCGATCATGGCAAAATCGATCGTCGCATCATTCATGAAATACAGCATCTTGGTATTCCTGCTTGTCTGGCTCTTCTGCGAAACGCTTTTTACCGCGCCTTATTTCCTTTCCTATTTCAACGAGATCGGCGGCGGAACCATGAACGGCTATCATTATGTGACCGATTCGAACTATGACTGGGGGCAAGATCTCCTGCGGCTCCGGGCATGGGTCGATGTCCATCCCGAAGTCGATAAGATAGCTGTCGACTATTTCGGCGGCAGCAATCCAAAATATGAGCTTGGCGCAAAGGAAGTTGATTGGTCATCATCAAAAGGGAATCCTGCCGACCAGAACATCCATTGGCTCGCGGTTTCCGTGAATACGCTTGAAGGTGCGACCCAGCCTCTTGGCGAAGGACAAACGCGGGATGGAAATGATTCCTATTCGTGGCTCACCGCACTCCGCCCGCCGGCACCCGGCATGGGCAATGTCCCCTCGCCTGATTTCAGGATCGGCACTTCGATCTTCGTCTATCATCTGTAAATCTTCCCGGGCTCAAGCCCGGGGCATCCCAAGAGGGATGCCCACGCGCATGACCCTACGATCGTAAAAATGCGACTTGGGAAGTTTTCCTCCTCCTTTGCTTCAGATGAAGTAAAACTCACCTCAACAAAAACGGCGTCCAACACGAGGTCGGACGCCTAAGATAAGAACTGTTGACTACCTTTTTGCGACGGGCTTTTTAAGGATCGGAATGACATACCGGATCTCAACGCCAAGCTCTTTGGCCTGTGCATGATACCAGCGGGAACCGACGGAATCCTTCCATCCATCAAGGAAGTATATGGTGCCGATCAAACCGGACGCCAGAATCGGAAGATGAAATTCGTTCCGAAGACGATCCCTGTCGCTTGTGCTTTCTCTTTTTCCTCCGTCACGAGAAAAAAGAGAGAGTACATAGTCGCGGACAGATTTGCCTGTCCATTTGCGCCGTAATCTCTTTCCGGTCCTGAGCTCCTCAGCCCGATCAAGAAAAGGCAGCTGGTTAAAAATCGCGCGCTCCCTGGAAAGGAAGGATATGACGCCGTTGAGTTTTGCGCAATTCCTCTTTTTCGCCTCTGCTGGATCGCAGTCCTTCCTGAGCAACGCGCCGCCAGATTTGATCGGTCCGCAAGCCATTACGGCCGGTTCGGACAATTGACGCAAATCCATCAAGGCAATTTTCGCGAGAGCTCCGTACGATCTCGCGCCGGATATCGCCGTACGATTTCCTTTCAGCAATTCCATTTCTTCCAACCTCCACAAAAGGGATTTTAAATCTCAATGGTTCTTCTTCTTTAATACCTCAGAAACAAAGATTTTGTCAAGTGTCTCGATATCAAGTTCCGAGAACCACTGAGAGAGATACCAAAATCCGATCTTTATAATACGATCGATACACCGTAAAGCTGCGCGCAGGATATTAGTGAATCCAATATCTGCCGATATCCCATCAGCTTTGCCGCAGAAAACTTATTCTTCTCTTGAATTTGCCTCATCAACAAGCTCGAGGGAAGCAATCTCTTCAGCGGTGATGTTGCCCAAGTCCTTCATTGCTTTTTTTTCGGCACGGTCAAGATCGGAAAAATCCGTTTTTTCGAGTTCATCCGCCAAACGGTCCGCCTTTGCAACAAGAACCTTGCTCTTGATACCGAAAGCCTGATGATCTTTTTTCAGTTCAAGGAGAAGTTCGTCGAGTTCCTTCTGCAGATCTGTTTTTTGCGTTTGATCGTCCATGGAGATATTGATTTGGTTATTATTTTTTGCCTAAGAAATCAAGGAAATTGCGCTCGCTCTTTGCGCGGCCGCGGCCGAAAAGCCGCGCCCAAAATCCGGGCTTCTTGCGCTTGCGTGCAGCCTTTTGTACGCTCGGCATTCCTTCAAATCGTTCCTCGTCACCATACCGCTCTGCGTAAAATTCGTTGAATCGCCAGAAATCATCGACGGACATTCTTTCTTCCTCAAAGAACGTCGGGAAATTCTTTTTCGCCTCTTCCAGATTGATCCTCATACGGCTACCGTTCGCCTTATTCCACGTCTCTACCAATTCCTCGCCGGAATATTTTTTCTCGAATTCGGGGCGAGGTTTGCGCGGCAAACCACCGCCGCCAAGAGGTGCTCCTTCGAGATCATCATCGTCTTCTTCGCCGGTGTCTTCATCGTTCCTGCGTCTTGGGTGTCCGCTCACCTCCCGGGTCTCACGAGATTCTCTTTCCAGCTTTTCCCGCGGAGTGACGCTCGTGTCAGCTCCTTTACGCTGCGTTATCCGTGCCAGTTCATTCAGTTTATCGCGCAAAGGATTTGCTTTTTTGTCCTGCTTCATGATCCTCTTATCGATCCTGCCTCGATCCTTCTCGCGTGCGGAAATCTCTCTCTCAATATCCTTTGCTTCATTTTCAGCCCGCCTGATAATTTCTCGATACGCCCGCTGGACGGATGAAAATTTTTCCGCATCCACCAATGCTTTTATTTTTGCGATCTTTCCTTCATGTATGCCGAGTAATTTCTGATGATGGCTGATTTCTTCATTTAACTGTCCTTGCGTCGATTTCAGATCTGCAAGCCGTTCCTCAAAGGGATTAAGCCGTTCCGTGACGCGGCCCATATAGCCACGGCACACCTCGTTTCGACGATTCTCATATCGCGAACGTTGATTATTGCGATATTCCAGGCTCGATTGCAGTTGATCGGCTACGTTCTTATTACTTTCAATCTTCTTTTCGGTTTCGGCGCGATCTTTTTCGATGCGCATAAGTGCGGATTCGCTCATCTCGCCTTCTTCCCTGAATTTCCTGATCTGATCTTCGAGATGATACCGATCTTCTTCAAGACCATGGATTTTACTTCGTCCATCTTCCAACTTCCCCTTTAAATCGACCGCTTGGCTCGTATGCCAATCGGCGAGTCCACCACTATACGCCATCTTTACCGAATCAACCAGGTCTTTAACGCCGAAACGCTCCGCAAGCCGCGAAGCGGTCTTTGCAACCCTTTCGCGCCACTCGGGCTGTTCTTCAAGCAGGGCGAAACGACGCAGCCCCTCCAAAGGATACGAACGATCCTCCGAATCTTCTGTTACTGGAGATTCCTGCTGTGCTTCATTTTTTTCCGGCTCATGCGTCTCTGTCGGTTCTGTCAGTTCTGTTTCTACGGCGGGTTGCGGCTTTTCGACTTCACTATTCTCCAATGGCTTTTCCCCGGTCACGGGAACAGACGGCACGACCTCGGGAACGACGATCTTTTCCTGTTTGCGGATTTTTTCGACAAGCGACTCCGCGGTCGCATCGGGACCGTTCTTTATAAGATCCGGTACCGAAAGCTGGATGTTGTCATTCTTATCAACCAACGTGGCTTCTTCATATTGATGCACAAAAAGCCGATATTTTTTGAGCGGCAGTTCCTTGTTGTCTTCAAGCAAAGAAACGAGTTCGTCTACATTTTGAAAAATAGCATCTTCACTAAACGTTCCCTTGACCACCTCGTTCATCAGCCTCTCTGAAATATCCACTTTCCGAAAAAGAGACGCCCATCGTTCGTATTTGGCCATTAAAAATTCCGCTCTCTGTTCGTTCGGTGATTTTTCCCTTGACCGAGCATCGGGAACAGCTTGCGCGGGAGTTTCGGCATTATCGGAAATTACTTCATCCGTTGCGAGCCCCCCAGAAACTGGCTGAACCTCGGCGCGATCCGGTTCTTCTTCGTGAATCGCAGATTCGCCTGAACTTTGCACATTGATGTTTTCCCTTGGCGCTTCCGACATTATTTTATCGGGCGCGCTCTGTTCGCTTTGCGGCATCTCGCGACGCGGAAATTCCCGCTCATATTCGGAAAGGAACGACTGAATGCTGTTTTTCATTTCCGTTTCCGCAAAATCAGCGTTAATCCCCGCCATTTCGTCTATTCTCGATTTCCGATCGGCCGGGGGAAGATCAGTAAGACCACGCACAAAATTCCAATATGTTTCAGGAATTCTTGATCGAGCAAGCAACGTTTCAATGCTCGGCTCATGCTCACCACCCTGTTTATTGTTCCCGCCACCTTCTTTGAATGGTTTCATTTGTTTTTATTAATACACTATTTAATAAAAATGTCAATAGTCATGAAATACTGTTCGATAGATTTATTTTACCACATTCTCTTTGTGGAAAACACGGCAAGATTCAAATTTCCTTCCGGATTCCAGCCGAAGTTTATTGGAACGACGGAAAAGTCTGTCGAAGTTCTGCTTCGGTGAATTTCCCGGAACACAAAACGGCTCCGCCATTAGCGGAGCCGTTTTGATGCACCGAACACACATGCTAGCCTTCTTTGCTCAAGGGCGGCATAGGAAGATCAAGTGAAGGACACATGATCAAGTTGATCATCCGCCGTGTCGTTTTATAGACATAGCCGGTCGGTGTTGTATCGCTCACGAGTCCGTACGGAACCCACGGGGACAGAACACCGATATTGTACTTCAGCTGGAATTGCTCGACGGCATTGTACGTCGTCGTATCATATGTGCCCGTAACCGGAAGATTGAGACCGAGGTCATAGTTCAGAAAGACCTGCAGTTTCTTCACTTCGAACGAATCGTTATCTGCACCAAGCTTGATGTATTTATCGAGATACATACCACAGCTCGATGTTGATGCGCCCAGGACCTGTCCCTGGACAAGATCGATCGAATCCTGTGCACTGCCGAGATAGTTCTTTGAGATATCCCGGTATTTCACATAGACGGTCTTTTCTCCGCCGCCGGAGGTAAGCGTCCAGGGAAGCGTCGTGGCATAAAGCTGCCATGTCGAACTCCCAAAGTTAGTGCTGTTTGAAAGCTCCATTTGATACGCGTCGGTTCCATAAAGCGAAAGCATCGCGCTTGTGGTCGCGGTCGTTGCCGCACCACCATCAATGGATATCTCATAAGCAGATCCTCCGCCCCCGCCGGTCGCTGTTCCGCCGCCACCGCCTCCCCCACCACCACAATTGCCGGTGCAGGAAGGAGTTACTGGCGTGACCGGGGCGGCCTGGACCGCGATAGTCGATGTCGCTGCCGATAAAATGACATTCGATCCAAGAAGCTCGGTATAAGTTTTCGCTACATTCAGAACATTCGTGCCGTCTGCAAGCGCATTTACCACTACCGGGATCTTGAGTGTCGCCGAGGCACCCGGAACAAGACTACCGACAGCCCAATCAAGCGTTCCCCCGTTCGTCACGGTTCCCTGTGAATCTGTCACGGATTGCGTGGCAGAGAGCGTCAGGACACTCGGTAAGGCATCGGTAACATGCACCAAATCCGCGTCTGTCGATCCGGAATTCGAAACCGTGATCGTATAAGTTATCGCTTCATTGCCCGTCGGATTCGGATCGCTCGCAATTTTGGTAACGCTGATATCGTAGCAAGAACCGCCGACACAAGTTGCCGGATTCTCCACGGTGATCGTGGATGAGGCCGTGCTCGTGCTCGTGTTGGTCAAGAGCGGAGATTCCGTGACGGTCGCCCAGTTCGTGAGCGGACCGGTCGAGGTCGCATCAACCGTCGTTTGAACGGAGGTTGTCGCGATCGTACCGGGAACCATATCAGGGATATTCCAGGTAAGCGTTCCCGCACTGAAGGTCGTCGTACCTTCGGACGGTGTTGAGGTGACATAGGTGACGCCCGCCGGCAACGTGTCGGTTGCTACGACATCGGTTGAGGTCGCAGGGCCGAACGCTTTGACCGTCAGGAGATAGTTCACCGTGCGCGCGACATTGACGGTCGAGGTCGTCGCATCCGCCGTCTTTCCCATGGAAAGATCGGCGTCCGGAACGAACGTGATCGTGCAGGTCGCGCCCGCCGAGAAATTACTTCCCGAACAACCTGACAAAGTCGGAGTAGGATATCCTGCCGCGGTCGTCGTCGCCGTGACGGCATACGCATCGCCCACCGTAAGAACGGTTGACGTAGCGCCGTCGCCCAGCGGAATCGTTGCTAAGGTAGCACCGGATTCGGACACTATTACCGTCGAAGTAGCTCCATTTAAAAGGCCCTGCACATTAATAGCAAGAGTACCCTTAGAAGCGCCACCACAGGAACTGCCCGTGCACGTTGGATTCACGGTGATCGTGGATGAAGCCGTGCTTGTGCTCGTGTTGGTTTCGTCCTCGGTGACGGTCGCCCAGTTCGTGAGCACCGTATCCGGCGGCGTGGAAGAACTTACGATCGTTTCAACCGAAGTCGTTGCGATCGTACCCGAAGCCATATCAGGAATCGTCCAGATAAGCGTTCCTGAAGTCGTCGTGCTTGCCGTGAAGGTCGTCGTCCCTTCGGACGGCGTTGAGGTGACGAATTCAAGATACTGCGGCAAATTATCAGTCACCGTGACATTCGTCGATGTCGCAGGACCGGATGCTGTCGCGGTAAGCACATATGTCACCGTACTGCTCGATGTGGTCGTCGAGATATTGCCGACCGTGCTCTTTGTGATCAAGAGGTTGGCAATATGTGGCGTGAACGTGATCGTACACACCCCCGTGCTCGACGAAAAACTACCAGTGCAGTCCGACGAAGTCGCAACCGTATATCCCGGCCAGGTCGTCGTTGCCGTGACGGCATACATATCGCCTAAGCCGAGGACTGCCGATGCGGAACTCGTGACATTCATAATGTCCGTGGATGTTCCATTATCATCAACCGTTACGGTCGATGTGGCTCCATCAAGGAGACCCCGTACATCAATGACAAGAGTGCTCGTGGAAGCGCAACCGCTCGTGCATGCCGGATTCTCCACGGTGATCGTGGATGAGGCCGTGCTCGTGCTCGTGTTGGTCAAGAGCGGAGATTCCGTGACGGTCGCCCAGTTCGTGAGCGGACCGGTCGAGGTCGCATCAACCGTCGTTTGAACGGAGGTTGTCGCGATCGTACCGGGAACCATATCAGGGATATTCCAGGTAAGCGTTCCCGCACTGAAGGTCGTCGTACCTTCGGACGGTGTTGAGGTGACATAGGTGACGCCCGCCGGCAACGTGTCGGTTGCTACGACATCGGTTGAGGTCGCAGGGCCGAACGCTTTGACCGTCAGGAGATAGTTCACCGTGCGCGCGACATTGACGGTCGAGGTCGTCGCATCCGCCGTCTTTCCCATGGAAAGATCGGCGATTGCCGGCGTCACCGTGATCGTAGACGATGCCGTGGTGCTCGCATTCGTATTAGTGGAAGACGCGGATTCACAAACGGTCGCCCAGTTCGTGATCGTCGTCGTGGCCGTGACCGAAGGCGTCATGCCCGTGATATTGAGCGTCGCCACCGTACCCGAAGCCATATCATTGATCTTCCAAAGCCCCGTCGAGGACGCATAGGTACCTAAGGACGGAGTCGAAGTGACATAAGTAAGGCCCGTCGATGACCAGGCATCAGTCGCCGTGACACCAGTTGATGTTGCGGGACCGAGCGCCTTGACCGTGATGGTATAAGTCACGGGATTGCCGGAAACGATCGTCGAAGTCCCGTTCACGGTCTTCGCAATCGAAAGATTGGCAGTAGGAAGGACGGTACATGCCGGACCTTCATTAACTCGAGAATGCGAATGAGATGATCCGTTGTTTTCATTAACGAATTCATCGACATTCACCGTATTCTGCAAACCGCACGCGGGACTTCCTGTTACCGCAATCGTAAGTGTGATCGTCGTCGTGCTCTGCGGATCGATATTGAACGACCCCCATGAGACCACTTGCGTTCCGGTTGCGTTCGTTGTCGTACTGAACGTCATTCCAGAAATAGAAGATGTTGCTGAAACAAAAGTAAGTCCGGTTGGCAACGTGTCGCTCGCATTCACGTTCATCGAGGAAACCGTGCTGGTATTTGCAACGAAGATAGAAAAGCTCGACGTTGCTCCCGTCACGAATTTCGCACCCGTAAACGTATCGGACAACTGTATATTCGTGTCCGCATGAGCTTGCGGTATACCACTAAGATTTCCGTTATGCGCTCCAGCAAAGAAAGCGATGCCGACAAACGCAACGAAGATCGCTGCCTTGCCGAGCTTTTTTGCGAAAGCGTGAACGGAATGAAATATTTTTTTATTCATTCGTTATACAAGAGCTCTTCCTCATATCTCTCCGCACGCAAATCACACAAAAAAAACATGCGTATTTGATACGCGTGCAAAATATGAGCAAGAGCTCCTTGATTATATTTATTTTTTGGACCTTTTCGTTATATTAAATTTTAAAAAGGTCAAAAAATGGTTTTCAAAGAGCTGGAAAAAAACGATTTTAACTGAAAGGATTATGTCATATACAAAAGAAAAAAGCAATATTTAAATTGACATTTACTAAAATAGATGCTAAATATATGTGCATTCGTCCGGAATGTTCCGGCGAACGTCCTTTTCCATCACCCATATTACTGAAAGGAGAAAAGTTTTCCCTGCTTGCAGTTATTGTCGCGACGGATCTCCATCCGTTTTTTTCGTGGATCAAAACCGCGCCGGCATCGTTGCAACGGGCCATCAAGCCCGTTGCCCTACAAAAACAATGAGACACGCGGAGTCAAATCCTGAAGAAAGGAGGAAAAAACCGTGAAAAAACTATTCGTAGTTTTTATCATGTTTCTCGCCATGTGCTTCGGACTCCAGGTAAGCGCCGAAGCGCAGTGCACGAAGAACTATCCTGTCGAGAAAAAAGGCGAGAGCCTGTGGAGCATCGCGCACCACGAGCTTGGCGCGGGACACCTGTATCCCCTCATTGCGAAAGCAAACGGGATCAAGGCGCCCTATCGCATCTATCTGCATCGGACCGTTTTGACGATTCCGATCCCCTGTGAAAAAAAATCACAGGTGCAACCGAAAAATCTTTCTCATCACAAGAACGATATTTCGAGATCGGTGAAAATCCACCAAAATCCGATAACAACGGACATTCATGCGCATGCCACATCGTCCTCTGCCACTTCACCTGAACCAAGCATTACATCGACTCAACTTGCGCCGGAAACCGCAGCTTCGGTCAATCAGACCGCTGCTGATGTCGCCGCGATAAAAACGGCTGAGACGGAAACCGCAGCAATTGAGGAGGAAATTGCGGCGACGGAACAAAAGATTTTAGCGACAAAAGAACGGATCGAGGAGACTAAAAATAAGATCCGCTTGCTGAACGCAAAGACAAAAGAGATCGATGCCGAAACGCAAAGGATCAAAGCTGAAACGGTGCAGTTGCTGGCCACAGGAGGACCGCATGCGCCATAGTTCATGATTTCCACTTCCCCGTTGCCGGTCGCAATTTTTCGCGGCTTCAAGATCCTCGCATTTAAAACCGAAGGCGTGCATGAAACGCAATGCCCTCAAGGAGATCATCATGAAAAATCAGTTCGTAGCAGTTGCGATGCTCATCATCGCGTCGTCATTCGCCTTCGGGCAAGTTCCGGCGCAAAAGTGCCCCGCTGGCACCACGATCAAGACAACGTGCGCAGCGCCGGTTTCCAAGAAACCGACAGCACGCAATATTGTCTCGACATCAACTTCGAACGCGGCAACTGGTTCGGCGAGCGCAGCAATGCCGGCCGAAGACCCCGAGATCGCCGCGCTCAAGAAAGCTGCGGAGGTTGCCCGGCTGAAAGCAGAAGCACATCTCGCTGAGGTACAGGCAAAGCTGGGCGACGTCAGTATTGCTGAGGCGACTGCCCATGTCGACTTGACCAAGGCAACGGCGCACAACACCGATGCTTTGGGAAATTACAACAACGCCTTGGCAAATGATACGAACGCGCACGCGCAACTCGTCTTAACGGACGTGGATCTGGCATATGACCGCTTTGATCTCACGAAAACCGTTACCATGAAGAACGCCTTCGCGGCCGCGAACTATCAGGAAGCAATGGCCGGACTCACCAATCGGACGCTTAAATATCCGAAGTGGGAAGTGGCAACGAACATCATTCGCAGCCTTTCGACCGTCGGCGCTGCTGCTGCTTTGAGGCCCGATTCTTACAACTCGAGCTATTCCGGCGGCATGAACAGCGTCACATCCGGTTCGACCTCCACCGGCGGCCCAACAACCGTCACAACAGGAGCAACTACTGTTAAAACCGGTGCGACAAACGTCGCATCAACATCAAACGGTGGCACGAACAATGTTACTGCCGGTTCAACTTCCAGCGGCGGAACGACCAAGGTCGTCGCATCCTCCGGATCATCCGCTCAGGGCGGCCAAGGTGGCCAGAGCACCGCTCTCAGTGGTTCGAATTCCCAAGGCGGCACGGCTTTTGGCGGCAATGCTGATGCCAATGCCGGATCCAGCTCAAATATGATCGGCTCCGGCAACAGCAAGAGCGGATCAAACTCAAACTCCGGCGCGCTCGCGGACAACAATAACGTCGTGAAACCCGTTACGGTTTCCGGAGCGACAGCGAATCCGGTCGTAACCGCAAATCCGGTTTCGACATCCGGAGCAATCGCCAACCCCGTGGTTACGGCAAGCCCGACTTCAACCTCGGGAGCGACAGCGAACCCGACAGTTACGGCAACCGCGAACCCGAATTCAACAAGCACAGCAACCACCACTCCTCAACAGTAATCCACAGCACCTTTAACCCAGCCCCGACATTTCGATCGCTAACCAGCGAAAGAGTGTCGGGGCTGTTTTTTATGTAAAAATAGGTTTTATACATAAATGCCATTCCGAGCCGTGCGAGGAATCTCGAAAAATTTGATTTGATTGGATTCCTTGCACAACTCGGAATGACAGAAGAAGTTCAAAATAAGAGAATAAGCAATGAATTTAAGTGTTCATTCCATCAACTTTCGGAGGGCGCAATAAACGCAATCTTTGTCATGCGGGATCTTGTTCCAGAACGCAAGATCCCTGATCTCCTTCGCCACCTCACCGATCTGCGCTTCAAGGACCTTCGTTTCGCCTGAGGAAATATCGAACGCTTCACGATGGAATTTTCCACGGACATCAGGCTCGATAAAATCAATGATCCCTTCGGTCATTTCGTAAATTCCCTGTTTTTCGAGCAAAAGTTTATAGAATGTGAGCTGGCGTTTATAATTTCCGTCGGCATTTTTCGTGCCGCCCTCAAGCTCATTGCGGGTCTTCGAATGTCCCGTCTTGTAATCGAAAACCTTTACCGCATCAGGATCAGGCCCGAAAATGATCCGGTCAAGCTTCCCGTTCAATTTCACACCATCCGTCTCGACGCCGTCGATCTTCACTTCGTTTTTTCCTTTCGAAGCGCCCCATGTTCCATGATGCTCATCATAATATGCCGCGAGCGCCTTCTTCCCTTTCATAAGCGCTTCGTCATATTCATCTTCCGTGATCGGTTCATGCGATAACGCCTCCTCGAAACGCATGATCATATATTCCTTCCCCTTGTCTTCGCCGGCATCTAACGCGTCAAAATACGCCCGCAAAGCCGCGTGGATCGCAGTGCCGAAAGAAAGATTCTTGTTCGGCGCCTCGGGAATGCGGATCAGATTGCGGTAAAAATACTGCCACGGACATGCCAAATAATTATTGAGCGCCGTCGGTGATAATCCCTGCTCCTCGAAAAGCGCGTTCAAAAATTCCTTATCATGAAGTTCGGGCTTCTTTTCCGGCGGCGGAGCGAACTCAAGATCGCGATGCGAGACAAAAGATTCCTCGAACGCTTCCGTCACAGGACGCGCAAGAACATCAATCCCAAGATCGCTCACGAACTTCGTCGGCAGCTGCTCACGGCCATCGCGATCGATCCGCGATGCCGTGATCCATAATTCACGCTTTGCGCGCGTGAGCGCCACATAAAAAACATTTCGCTCATCGGCATCATCTTCCGCTTCTTCATCATCACTCCCGCTGTCCGCACTATCGCTTTTATAGATCGAAACCGGAAGCCTGATCTCGTCACGATGAAAACGATCGCCCCACTTTTTTGCCACGGCATTCACAATGAACACCGCCTCAAACTCCTGCCCCTTTGCACGGTGCGCCGTCATGAGACGCACCCGCCCGAGGGTTCCCTTTGCAGGACTGCTTTTCACGGCAACGCCGTGCCGCTCCATAAGATCGAGATAATCAAAGAACTCCCTGAGCGTATAATTTTTCTGACGTTCAATGAACGATTTCAGGATATCGAATATCGCGTGCAATTTCGCAAGCTTTTCCATGGCCGCCGGATCGCGGAGAACAGATGCAAGAAATCCCGATTCGCGTACGATATTTTCGAAAGCCGTTGCGGCGCCGCTATTTTCGGCGTCGCGTTTCCACTTTGAAAGATTATCGGAAAGCGCCGCGGCGGCATCAATATTCTCCGCACCGGATTTTTCGATAAGCACCCTCGACCGCATGATGTCGTAGAGGCTTTTCCGTTCGCGGCGCGCAAACGCAAACAATTTGTAAGCATCGAGTGGCGGAATATTCAGAAAATCAACATGAAGAATCGCAGCAAGCTCCGGTTCGCGTCCAAAATGTTCGACCGCATGCAATAAAAGAATCAGTTTCCGAATATCTTCGTCGCCGAGAGCGTCACGGTCGGATTCAACCACGAACGGAATTTGCCCATATTCCAGCGCGCGCACAAAAGGCTCCGCATCGCGATTATCGCGATACAGCACGGCGATCTCCTCCGGCTTCACTCTCTTTTTCTCGATCAGTTCTTTGATCTTCAAAGCGACGAAAAAACATTCCGCATCAGGCGAAGAAAGCTCCACGAATTGGGCGCATTTTTCTTCGCGTCCGCCGCGAGCCATCAGGCGTTTTTCGCGCGGAGAAACCACGTGGGCGGCATCGAGGATCGCCTGCGTTGATCGATAATTTCCCGTGAGCGCGATCACGACACCGCGCGGATACTGCTTTTCGAAATAACGGAAATTCTCGAGCGACGCCCCCTGAAAACGGTAGATCGCCTGTTTCTCGTCGCCGACCGCAAAGAGATTGGGATTTTCCCGCGCGCCGGCGATCTTCTGGATGATCGCGTTCTGCGCATTGTTCGTGTCCTGATGTTCATCGACCAAAAAATAATCATAAGCATCCTGTGCTATCCGGCGCATATCCTCGTTCTCATCAAGCGCCGCAAGGACCGCCATGATCATGTCATCATAATCATATTGCCGCTCCGCACGCATCTTCTTCTCGTAGGCGACATAAGCGAGTCCGAGCTCGATATTGCGTGCGATACGCCGTTCCATTGGAAG
>CAZWWZ010000011.1:0-14725 GCA_964637795.1 uncultured Candidatus Saccharibacteria bacterium
AAAATGATAAAAATTACAAAAAGCAGCGATGTCCCCATGGAATTCAGGTGGACTTAACAATGATCCCTTCAATGATATCGCTGACCTTCTGGTACTTATCCATGATCCTTTCCAATCGTTCCAGGATATCCTTCAACTTGATGATCTCGACGGGGTCGTGATGATCGGTAAACAGATCCCTCAGAGCGTTACTGAATATCTCATCGCCCTGGTCTTCCAGCTTGTGCATATAGATCTTCGCGTCCATGAGCTCCTTGGTGTATTTCTGCTTTTCCAGACACGCCATCAATTTTTCGATATTGTCGGCTCCGGCGGAAATGAGAGGGGTAAATGCCGTGATCGCCGGTATTTTTTCCTTAACATTGAATAAATAGACGTTCTGAATGACATTTTCGATCAGGTCAACGATATCGTCCAAGTTGCTCGCAAGCATGTAGATATCTTCGCGGTCAAAGGGCGTGATAAAAGTCTTATTGAGCGCGCTTATGATATCGTGGATCTTCTGATCGGCGCTATGCTCGATATCCTTGGCTTTCTTGCTGTAGTTCTCGAAGTCGCTGAAATCATCCGAAAATTCGCGGAACACGGTAACGATACTTTGCAGATCGGTGCTGACGCCCCTGAATAAAACAAAAAAGTTATCTTGCTTGGGTAGGAATCTCATAAGCCGAAAATTATCCTTTTAAGATGAAGGAAATGAAATGTAGGAAGAACAATATCATACTATCACATTGTATTTCATATTAAAAAACGCGTCGCGGATGGTCCATTGGCCATATTCTTGATTTTTTCGTAAGCTAAGGTAGTAGTAGTTCTTTGAACAACAAGGAGGATGCGATGAAAGCGTTGCTTATTTACCCTGAATTTCCAGACGGCTTCTGGAGCTTCAAACATGCCCTGAAGTTCGTGGGGTGCAAGGCGGCGCTGCCACCGCTTGGTCTGATCACTATGGCAGCTATGTTGCCCGAGACGTGGGATTTGCGTCTGGTCGATATGAATGTCAGAAAACTTACGGAAACCGATCTTTCGTGGGCCGATTGTGCATTTGTGAGCGCTATGGTCGTCCAGCAGCAATCCGCCAAAGAAGCGATCGCGCGTTGCAACGATGCCGGGATTCCGGTCATCGCCGGCGGACCGCTTTTCACCGAAGAGAGCGAACAATTTCCCGAGGTTGACCATCTTATCCTCGGCGAGGCGGAAGAGATCTTTCCGTGTTTTCTCACTGACTTCAAAGCGGGATGTGCCGCACGTTCCTATAAAGCGGCCGGCTACTCCGATATCCGAACGGCTCCCGTGCCGCGTTGGGATCTGCTCGACATGAAAAGGTACGCTTCCATGTCGGTCCAGTTTTCGCGCGGTTGTCCCTTCGATTGCGATTTCTGTGATATCACCGTGCTTTTTGGGCGCCGTCCGCGCGTAAAAACTCCCGGCCAGATGATCGCTGAACTTGATGCATTGTGGAATGCCGGTTGGCACGGCGGAATATTTTTCGTCGATGACAACTTCATCGGTAACAAGCCGTATCTCAAGACGACGCTTTTGCCGGCACTCATCGCTTGGCAAAATTCGCACCGGAAACCAGTTTCTTTCTACACGGAGGTGAGCATCAATCTCGCCGACGACGAGGAACTGGTTCGGCAAATGGTTGCCGCCGGATTCGATCGGGTTTTCATCGGGATCGAAACACCGGAGGAAAAAAGTCTTCTTGGCTGCAATAAGCTGCAGAACACCAAGCGGGATCTGACGACAAGCATCAAAAAGCTCCAGAATATGGGGCTTGAGGTGCAGGCTGGATTCATTGTCGGTTTTGACAGTGATGCCCCCTCCATCTTTAAGCGTCAGTTCGATTTTATCCAGGCGAGCGGCATTCCCACGGCGATGGTGGGAATTCTGCAGGCTTTTCCCCGTACGAAACTTTATCAACGCCTTCAGTCGGAAGGGAGGATCAGGGGATTGGTATCGGGGGATAGCGTCAACGGCACCACAAACATCGTGCCGAAGATGATCTCATTGAAGGAACTTGTCACCGGTTATCAGTGGGTGGTGCATTCTCTTTATGCGCCAAAAAACTATTACCGGCGGGTTCGCACTTTCCTAAGGGAGTATCATCCTGCACGCATCAGCGGCACGTCACTCAACCTCCAGGGTTTCCTTGCTCTCGCGCGTTCATTCCTGTATCTGGGGATCCTCGGCAAGGAACGCTTCCATTACTGGGGACTGATCGTTTGGATGCTTTTCCGGCGACCGCGTCTTTTCCCGGCCGGGGTGACGCTTTCGATATTCGGCTACCACTTTCGCAAGGTAGCTGAAAACATCAGGTAGAATTTTGACGCAGAATATGCGCATGGAGGGTTTGCTTTTGCAAACCCTTCTTTTTTTAATGCCATAGATTGTAAAGATAAAATGAAGGGCCACATGCATCGTGATGCCGTGACCCTAGAATATGTCTAAACCGATTCAGCTTTTTGCCATCCGCTATCTGCTGAGTCCCGCTTGTTCCGTGACTTCCATGATCCCGGATCCTGGCTTGGATTTTGCCGGAATCCCAACGTGGATGCAGGTTCTGGTTGTTGTCGGCACTCCTTCGCATGCGGGGCAGTAGAGGAGAGGGAATGGTTGTCCTATCTCGTCGGATTCGTCGCATGCGCCCCCGGGCGGCGTGTGGTGGATGATGACGTCGCACATCGCCGCGAGAACTTGCGAACCGCATTTTCTGCAGATCAATCCTTTTTTCCGGTCGTTATCGTCGTATTTCCGGAAATTTTCCTTGATCGCCGCGTTCAGGGCGGCCGGACTTAATCCCTTCGGAGCTTCCATTGTGTCGGTCCTTTCTTTTGGATTTACTGCGATGCCCTGGGTGTTCCGATTGAAATATATCATTTGACGATTTATATGTAAATGATTATATAATGTACTCGAAAGGCGGGTGTGTGATGAAAAGGTTCTTTGTCATTTCTGTCGTGTGCGTGGTCACGTTTGTCATGGCGTGGCCTTATGCATCTCAGGTGTCACGGGAACATTGGGACTTCCAACATATTTTTGCGGTTCCCGTGCCTTGGCTCATGAGCCAGGAAGAGCGAACAGATCTCCAGCAGGTCGTAACCCGCAGGTTATTGGAACTCAGTGCCGAGGTCGCTATGTTCAAGAGTTATACATGCGATGACCATGATCGGGCATGTGCGGACACGAGAAGATTATATGTCTTCTCATCCCAGAGGGATTTGAACAATGCGCGATCCGCGGCTCAGATCTTTCATTTCGATCTCTCTGTGCCGACCTGCGGTGACGGAAGCTATCCTGTCAATGGAAGATGCTTCGATGGGAGCATTCCGCCGGAACCGCAATAACTTTCCGGCTCCAAACCACTGACCGCTCTGAGCGAGACTCGGAGCGGTTTTTTTATTCCAGCTAAGGCGAACACTCTTCCGTCTTAGGGGCAAGTTGAAAAAATATAATTTTTTATGCTAAGGTTATCTATGGTTAAACCCGAACGAAAGTTTATGGAAGCTGCGATCGAAGAAGCAAAGAATGCCCGCCAACGCGGGGATTATGCTTTTGGAGCCATCGTCGTAAGAGGAGATGAAATCATCGCTCGCGCTACGAATCGTTCAAAGATCGATAAAGATGTTACGCAGCACGCCGAAGTAGTTGCGATCCGCGAAGCGTCAAGGAAATTGGGAACCCGTTATTTGGAGCAATGCATTCTTTACACGACCCATGAACCTTGTCCGATGTGTGCGGGCGCAGCGGTTTGGGCGAATATGCAAGGGGTCGTATCGGGCGCGAAAATAGAGGATATCTCGAATTATAGTCTGAAAAACAGGAACGCAGAGTGGAAATGGCGCGTTATCAATATTCCAGCCCGAGAAATTCTTTCGAGGGGAGACCCTAAGGTGGAGATCGTCGAAGAATTCATGAGGGACGAATGCTGTTCTCTATTTCATTCTTCCTGATATTATTGCGGAATGTGATCGCAAAACCGTTCAAACTTATTGCGGAGGAAGTGAGGATGAAGGTGCCGGAGGGTGCAGGGTGGTAAAGTAGGCGGGGATGATAAAACCAAATAAGCCGCCACACAAGAGAGATAACACACCGCTTATCAGGGCAAGCAGGATAAAACCATAGCGAGCCTCTTTTTTATAAAAAAGAACAACGAGGGATAGAACGGCGCTTCCCAGCGCGATGAGCATTAAACCGATCTCCTCGCCCCACGACCATTCGGTGAACATGCTTTTTATACTTGTTCCCGCAGGAAGGCCGATCACGCTTGCGACCGCTGCACCAATGAACGCAAACAGGAATAGATAGACGAGATAGAATCCGAACGCTTCTTTCTTGTTCCTTTGATAGCCAAAATTGGTGAGATTTTTGAACATGCTTTCATTATACCCCGAGGATGGCTGTTGTGCTTAAAAAAAGGTATCATTGGTATATGGCACAAAATGAAAAAGAGAGCGAGGAAAAAGAGGATTGGCTTGATGAACATGGCCAGCCTGATTTTGAATATCTGCAATCACTTGCGGCGGACGGCAGCCCGGAAACGTTAGAAAAACTGAAATCTATTGCCGATGATTTGAGCGTGGAATACGACGCCGACACTTCATCCGACGAACTTATCGGAAGGATCAGATCGGCTGTCGATCAGAACGAAGATGATGATTCCGATGAAACTGCGTGATCAATTTTTAATAAACTTATTCTATGAATCAACAACCGCTTAAAGAAGGATCGCCCGTGCCGGAAGTTGTCCTTAAGACCCGTGTGGGTGATGGGCCGGTATGCGGTGGCAGCGACGGTCATTGGCAGGATATTGCGACAAAGGAACTGTTTTCGGGAAAAAAAATCATTGTGTTCGCTTTGCCCGGCGCTTACACGCCGACATGTTCTTCTACGCATCTGCCCGGCTACGAGGCGCACTATGACGAGTTCAAAAAATACGGTATCGACGAAGTATATTGCATGTCGGTGAATGACGCGTTCGTGATGGAGCAGTGGGCGGATAAACTTGGGATCGAGAAGGTGAAGATGCTTCCTGATGGTAATGCGTCCTTCACGCGCGGCATGGGGATGCTCGTCCTCAAGGAAAACCTTGGTTTCGGTGAACGTAGCTGGCGTTATGCCATGCTTATCGAGGATGGCATAATCAAAAAATTCTTCAGCGAGCCGGGGATATCCGATAATTGTCCCACTGATCCATTCGGGGTATCAGGTGCCGATACGATGCTATCGTATCTGAAAGGGGATCTGACCTTATAGTTGTTCCCTGGGCCAACAGTCCTCCCTTGTAAAAAATAAATCGCCCCTTGATCAGGGGCGATTATGCCGCAAATTATCCATAGCCCAACAGTATTCGATGACGATGAATGCTATCCATTCCTGGCTATTCTTTATGACAAGGATAACGATCCCCAAGACCAGGGCAACCGTTTCGATGATCCAGAATATCACGTCAAAGATCTCTTCGTGACGGGACTGAGCTTCGTTGTTGGTGATATATTGCAAAAACTTCCAGACATTCTTTTTGCCTTTTGATTTTCCTTCCATATCTTAAGTATAACAAATTATCGAGGCTCTGAGTCTCCCCGACATTTTCTCTTTTGCTCCGCATGGTTGATGACGTAAGAACCTGTGCGATGATGGATAGGATAGCAGAATTCGGCCAATTCAAAGGAAATGACGGCCGCGTGAGGGCCGTGTTGCCGCCTAAATGCCCGCGTGTGCCTCGATCCGAACGCTGCGCGGGGAAGATCAATTGAAGTCAATATATGGGATGTACGCACCCTCGGGTATTCATTTGAAAAAACGCCGAAAAGGCGTTTAAAGCATAAGGAAAACCTGCATTTTGCCCTATGCATAGGCATACAGATACGTCAATTCGCAAAAATCAAAGTGACTTTGATTGATGAAGGGGAATTAGGGGCCCCTGAAAGGATATTCAGCTAGGTAGGATTGCTCTGTCCCAGCTGGGCGGCAGGGTTCGTATGTCGCTGAAAGCTCTTATGGGCTAATGGTTCTCCGGCTTCGCGCGTGATGAATCCGGCTGGGACGAAATAGGAGTGGGTATTTCGCTATTTTAGCGAGTGACAGGAACGTCAAGCACTCCATAATGTCCGAGCAATGAATTAACCACTTCGACGTGCCAGTCGCCGCTATTCGGCGACAGATGGACATCGGTGATCAGCTTACCTATGTCGTCGCATGGCGCATAGATCACGGGGCCGATCTTCCGAGGGTCGAGCGCCGGATCCCATGTGATGGCCCTTATCTCCTGTTCGAAGGCGAATTTCTTGCCTTTGTATTTGTAGGCCAGAAGCATGGGGACCTCCTTATCGTGTTCGCCTGCCCGCGAACCGCAGCGGGAAACATATGCCACGCGAAAGAGATGGAAAGTTTGCTTCGAGGTACCGAGCGCCGTTTTTAATCTTCCTATCGTCGAATGGATCGAAACATCGCCCTTGTTCTTCGCGTAACGCTTCCACATGCCTGGCGAATCTTCATCGCCGACATACCAACAGTTCAAGAATACGCTGTTACGTGACGATTCCGTCAATTTGGAGAATGTCCACGACGAACGGTTCATTATCCGAGAGAAGAAGCCTTCCCGTGGATCGTTCTCGACCAGTAGTTCTGGTTTCACGAACGCTAGCCCTTTATCGAGCAAGGACACGAAACGAGCCAAATCCATGTACCGACGGATCTTGGTGTCGTTAGGCAGATCGAACTTCAAAAGCGGATGCGGGTGATCTTCGTACATATTGCCTTTACGGTAGCACGCGGAAGTTCTTCAATCCAGCGAAATATCTTGAGGCGTCCAATAGCAGCGACATCGGAGAATTTTGGGATCATCGACATTAGAGCAGTCGGCGAAAGGTGGAACCGTAACGCCGACATTCGCGTCTTCGAGTTTTAAAACTAAGTTATTTCTCCTTTGGCATATGGCGCAAACTTTCTCATCCATCGTACAATAGACCTTCACGGTTTTCACGACTTCCGATTCTTTCCACTCGCGAAGATTCGCTGCGGAGATTTCTTTATACTTCTTTGCTATAGCCATAGCTTCTTCGGCGGCTTGTTCTTCGCCGTACACAATCCATTCATTCTCGATGTTCTTCGCCTCTTGGTCGGTTACGACAACGCGAACCCTATCCCGAGGTCGGGTACGTACAAACATGGAATTACCGCACTGGGGACATTTCGTTTTCTTCGAGGGGATCTTCTTCAGTGCGCCGTGACAATACGGACACTCGGGTTTTCTTTGATCGAGGTTTTCCATATGCCTTGGGTCGTTTATTCAGGAAAACATTTCGCCGAGGATTTCAAATATAGGGATTGCTCTCGACGCCCATAGTTCTTCCCATGTTTCCTCTTCCGAGAATTGCCATATAAGACCGGAATCGACGAAGGCCCAGCCATAATGCGACGCGTGGGATATCTTATTCCGTATGAACCTGAATTCATCGAGAATTCCTGCTTCAGCTCCGGAAATCTTTTTTTCATCGACTAGTCGATTGAGGAGTTCCTGTAATTCTCCATTACCGTCATCGTCGCAAGAGAATCGGATCGCCTGCTCTACCAATAAAAACGAAGACGCCAAGGCCGCAATGTAATTTTCCGTTTCTGCTGCCTTTATTGCCGCAACAGCCAAGTACCCAAGTACCTTGTCCTTGGCGGCAATGCCGTTCGCTATACCCTTGAGAGCAGGCAATCCTTCCATATAATATAAAGATACAACGGAATCTGGATCATGGATAAATTCACTAAAAGCCAAAGGAGCTATCTCATGTCCCGTATCCGGGGCAAGGATACGAGCATCGAGATTGCTTTCCGGAAATATATCTGGGCCATGGGCATCCGTGGGTATCGCACGAGAGGGAAAGTTCCGGGCACTCCTGATATCTATTTCCCGAGGCGGCATTTCGCCGTCTTCATCGATGGATGCTTCTGGCATGGCTGTCCGCGATGCTTCCGTAAACCGAAATCGAATCTTCGATATTGGAATAAGAAAATAAAAGACAATATCGAACGGGATAAACGGAAAAACAAGGAGCTTCGGCAGCAAGGGATAGATTATGTGCATATTTGGGAGCATGAGATAAGGAAGAATCCTGGAGCGGCATTCGATAAATTCGAGAGGAAATATGCGCCTTTCAAAATAGCTCGATTTGTTGCAAAATAAGCATATGGAGCAGCCCAGAGTAATCGACTTCTTTTGCGGCGCAGGAGGATTCTCCGAAGGCTTTCGACAGCAGGGATTTGATATCGTTATGGGAATCGATAATTGGCGTCCTGCCATCGAAACGCACAATATCAATCATCATTTGAATGATGTCCCTCGAGATGTTTTGGATTTCGAGCGCTCGACGGAATCGATAGAGAAACTCCCTGATACGGAGGTGATTATCGGGAGTCCGCCGTGCGTCTTGTTCTCGATGTCGAATAAAGGCGGAAAGGCCGATAAGACCCTCGGTATAAAATTGATCGAGTCCTATCTACGTGTGATTGCGGTAAAGAAATACCAGAAGAACTCTAAACTCCGCGCATGGTTCCTCGAGAATGTACCGAACTCCCGTAAATATATCCAACCGCATTACACATTCCGTCAGCTGGGTCTCGCTAAATGGGCAAGAGGCATAAAGAAGGATCCCGATGCGATAGCGCTCGAGATATCGGATAACAGCACGATCCTCAATACGGCCGACTATGGAGCTCCGCAGAAGCGGGAGCGTTTTGTTTGTGGTGAGATAATAAAACTCGGGAAATTTATGGCTCCCGAAAAGACGCAGAAAGAATATCGGACGCTCGGTGAAGTGAAGAACAGCTTACCTAAGCCGAATTCCCCGAGAAGCACGGATATCTGCCTTGATCCGAACTATCCCAACCTCCGCCTTCCGGCGGATCAAATCACAGATCATTTCTACGATACGGGGATGTATGAGATCTATTGGAGGAATGCGAAGGATTACAAGCTCAATCATCCATATATGGGCCGCATGTCGTTCCCGGAGGATGAGAGCAGGCCGAGCCGAACTATAATGGCGACGAAATCCTCGAGTTCGCGAGAATCGTTGATTTATAAATCAGAATACAATCGCCAAGGAGACGGGGAATTCAGGACGCCGACAATCCGGGAAATCGCCTGTTTGATGGGTTTTCCGATCGCGTATCAATTCACCGGAAAAGAATCATCGAAATGGGAGCAAGTTGGCAATGCTGTTCCTCCGTTCCTGAGCGCCGCCTTAGCCCGAACCGTTAGGAGCGCGCTCGGTCTTGAACCGATCACGCCCCAAAAAGTGAATTTTATTTCGCTTTTGGGGAATCAGGATAAGATAAGCAACCTCAATACGTACGCTCCGAAGAAGTTCGACAAACCTCCTAAGCGGAAAAACCTTTCCCGCTTCCGTAAGCACCCCTTCAAGGTCGGGAATATGACGGTGGCTTTGACCAATTACGACCCCTCCGGCGAAGTGAGAAAGGGCGGAACGAGATGGTTCAGCGCGGTTTTCTATAGTACCGGCAAGGACTACGCCGTAGAGGTCCTGGAGCCGAAGCAGTTCAAGCGATTAGAGAAGATCATCCTCGCTAACAAAGGAGAGCGCTTCCTCCGGGAATTCGACTCCCATTTCCAAAAGGCAATCGAGAATGTCGATCGTATGCAACATGCGTACGAGAATCCATCTTCTTCGAATAAGGCGTATGACCCAATTTGTTTGATCGATGATATCGCGAAGTTCATAGAACAGCATGACCATACTGAGCAGCCCATCCATAGCTCGGCTCCGATAGCGGGCCGCACGCTCTTGCCGATGAAACAGCTCTATGCCATGTATGCTATAAACAAACTTATATCACAGCAAAAGGCATGAACAAGGAAACCAGGATAAAGAAGATATCCGAGATTGTCGATAGGGGCAACCCCTATGGGAAGCAGGATATACCATGGGAGGATGAGCTGGCACCGAAGGACGTCTTCAAGATTCCGTTGGAGTACCTCGTTTACAACAAATACAACGGCCGCATCTTGAGCCGCACGAAATCCCTCGAGAGCCAAGGTCAGGAAATCGATGTGGAGACCGACGCAGGTAGGCAACTCGTCGAGAAGCTCCTCATGGAATCGAACCCTGGCCGCAACAAACAGACCCTCGATAGCATAACCAGCCTAGGCCAAGAGAAAGTAGGCATCATCACGAAGGATGGCATCATCATCGATGGGAACCGCCGCGCGATGCTGCTCAAGAAGTCGGGCAAATACGACTACTTCAAGACCGTGGTTCTTCCTGTCACCCTCGAGGAGAATCCGACCGAAATCGAGAAACTCGAGACCATCTATCAGATGGGAGAGGACGAGAAGCTCGGCTACAACGCAATCGAAAAATACCTGAAAGCGAAGGGCCTGCGGCAGAGAAATATCTCCGAGGACGATATCGCCAAGTGGATGGGCGAAACGAAGGGTACTATCCAGGAATACTTGGCAGTGATGGAGACGATGGATGATTATCTCGACTACCTCGGTTATAACGGGGTTTATACCCAACTCGATGGGCGCGAGGACCTTTTCATTTTCCTGACGAAGTGGCTGAAGACTTTTTATGGCGAGGAGAGCGTAAAGGCCTTCGATGGCTACAAAAATGACGATGTCGATGATCTCAAGCTTATAGCATACGACTACATCCGAGCGGTGCGCTGGGCCCAATACGAAGGCAAGGAATTCCGCATAATCGCCGATGGGCTCAAGGAGAATCACTTCTTTGGGGATAGGGCAATCTGGAAAAGCTTCCGGGATTTCCATTTCGCTCGCATCCAGGCGGTAAAGGACTCCGAGGAACGGATCGATCTCCAGTCGGAGAATTTGAAAGCGTACCTCGACGATCGCGACAAGAGATTCTTCGAGAAGACGAAGAACGACCAGGGCATGAGTTTCTTGGACGAGAATCTGGACACGCATCGGCAGCAGCTTCGAAATAAGAAATATGCAGGCGAACCGATGAAGCTCGTCAACGATGCGGCGGGCGCGTTGGATGCTATCGATCAGCGGCACAAAGCGGCTTCGGCTCCGGAGGTTTTGGATAAGATATCGAAGATCAATGAGAAGACTTTCGATATCTTGCGCGATAGAGCTCCGGATCGATTGCTCGCCCGCATAATCGAGATGCTCAAATCCATCGAGTTCAAATCGAAACAAAAAGAGGAAGAACAACTGCTCGCCCATATAAAAGAAGTGGAAAGCATCGCCTACCGTCTCGAGAAGGAGTTGAAGAAAGCGCGTTGACCGATACAATGACATGCCAGCGCACCAAGATATTGAAATCGAAAAAGAGGATTCGAATTTCCTCCTGATAGGAGACGTAGATGCTTTACTCGCAAATCAGCGGCTCTATTTTTCATTGAAGCGTTTGGGGTTCCAAAGGATTCCAGAAGGGCTTGCTATACCATTCCAACCGCAGACGGAGATGAATACGCTCCAGGAGCTTCAAGCTGTTTTGGAGAAGTTCGGATTCGGGAATGCTCTATCGATTGGGATGCAAAAAGACAAGGAAAATTTTATCCGCGAGCAGGAAAATTTCCAGGAATTCTCCGATAAAGCACGCCTTATAAGAAACGATGAGTTCGAAGGTAATCCAGAACTCGTCGCGGCTTTCGATTCGTTTCAAAGTGTTGTAGGGCAGAAACTCACAAGAAAACTCTATCCGCTCCAACTGCTTTCCGCGTTCCATATGGCATTCGCCCAGAACGCTTGCAATTTCGCAGTCCCTGGGGCTGGTAAGACATCGATTGTATATGCGGCCTATGCTTATCTAAAAAACCTCCCCACGGATGATCCGAAACACGTGGATAAATTGGTCGTGATAGGTCCGCTTTCCTCCTTTGCCCCGTGGGAGAAGGAATACCGTGAATGTTTCGGCAAGGAACCCGATTCGAAAAGGCTTTCGGGAGATCATAAGATGTCGCGCGGCGAAAAAGAAGAGCATCTGTTTTCCGGGAATCCGGCCGAGATAACGCTCATCTTCCACGGAGGCGTCGAAGCGCTCCAAAAAGAGATCGTGAGCTTCCTGAAGGCGAATAAGACTATGGTGGTCGTCGATGAGGCCCATCGCATCAAGAACCCCGAAGGAGTGTGGGGGAAAAGCATCGTCGATATCGGGAGGGAGGCGCGTGCCCGGATCATCCTCACTGGAACGCCCGTGCCTAACGGCTATGAGGATCTGTTCAACCTATTCCAATATCTCTATCCCTTCCGGTATAAGGACATCCTGCATTTTCATTACGGCAACCTTGTCGAGATGACCAAAACAGCCGATTTGGATAGCCCTCGAGTGAAAGAGCTCACCGAAAATATCAGCCCTTATTTTATCAGGATAAAGAAGTCAGATCTCAAATTACCCCCAGTAAAGGACAAGGCTATCGAGGTTCCGATGGGAGAACGTCAGCGCGAGATATATGACTATGTAGAGACGAAATATATGCGTTCTTTTTTGCGAGACAGCTCCGCGAGCCTAAAGGATATTTTGAATCGGGCCAAGCTAATCCGTCTGCGCCAAGCGGCAACGAATCCAGCCCTCCTCCTGCAATCCATCCAGGCTACGCTCGAAGATGAGGATTATGATTCGCGCACCCGTTCGAATGGCATGATACCGGAGGAATTTCAGGATGACTCCGGCATCCTGAATAAGATCATGGACTACGCCAAACTTGAGATTCCGCAAAAATTCATTGCGGCAAAGGAACTTATATCCGATCTCTTGGTCCGAGGCGAAAAGGTCATCGTCTGGACTATCTTCATCCAGAATGCGAAAGGGCTACAGTCCTATCTCGCAGGCCAGGGCATACGAGCAGAGCTTCTGATCGGAGAAGTCGAACAAGTGGATCGGGAGTCCCTAATCGACGCGTTCAATGATCCAGAAAGTAAATCGCCGCAGGTCGTCATCGCTAATCCGTTCTCCGTCGCCGAGTCGATCTCGCTCCATAAAGGATGCCATAATGCCATTTATCTCGAGCGAGACTACAACTGTTCAAATTTTCTCCAATCCAAGGATCGGATCCATCGTGTGGGCCTACCGCCAAACCAGGAGACGAACTACTTCTATCTTTTATCGAAAGAGTCCATCGATGGCGTCATAAACGATAGGTTAGAAATGAAAGCGAGGAGGATGGAGAAGATTATCGATAGCGACATCCCGCTTTTCGCGAGGATCAACGATTCCGACGAGACGGATCTTATTAAAGCCCTCATGGAAGACTATGCTAAAAGAGTTTAGCCGATACGAAAACCTTGGTACTCCAGGTTTCTTTTGGGAAATGCTGCAGCAGATCAGGGATGGCGATGTCCGTTGGACGCGCGATGATCTGGCGGGTTATTTCTACAATAGGATCGTAGATGGCGAAGCCGTATTCGACGGTTGCCTACCTATGGCGATGGCGATAGGCCTGATCCGGGCGGACGAGCGGGGTGTTCTGAGTATCGATTCCGGATTCATCGAATTCCTCGTAAGCGAGGCATATATGCGGGCCAAAACGCTCGAAAGGGTTCTTGTGGCCTTCAGCGATGACGAGGAGTTCCTGACGATATTCTCCTCGCAATATCTCTCATACGACGTGGTCTATAATCTGGTCCAGATCGATCGCTCCGCTTTCGGGTTCAGATATGCCAACTTCAGAAAATTCCTAATCAGTTTCGGGTTCATAGGCCCTCATCCGGATCTCAAAATAAAAAAACTCATCGTCAACCCGAAACATCAGCGGCTTTTCGATATGCGTTTGATCCGGGAAGTGAGGAGGCGAAAGATCGGAATCGAGAATCTCGAAGCGACTCTCGAACAGAAACGGATTGCCGGTATGAACGCGGAAGAATTCGTGGTAGCTTCCGAGAAAAGGAGGTTGTCTACCCATCCCAAACTCGAAACGATCCAACGAATTTCCGATTACGATGTGGCGGCGGGATACGATGTGGTTTCCTATGAGAGCATGGACTCGCTTACCTATGATCGCTTCATCGAAGTGAAATCATGCGCAATAGATCGGAGATTCTATTGGTCTAAGAATGAAGTAGCGCAAGCGAGGATAAAACGAGGCCAGTACTTCTTATATCTCGTAGACCCGGAGAAGATGCGGGAAGCTGGATATGAGCCGATGATGATCCAGAATCCTTATGAGAACATCTTTTTGGATCAATCCTGGGCGAGGGAACCCCAATCATGGCTCTTTTCTAAAGACTAGTGCCCATTTTCTCGCCTTGTCGAAGCAGGATAATTTCAGTGATTCGTTTCGCGGATTTTTTCTTAATTGTAAGCATCCATCCTCCCATCACCGTCGTTATCGTAGAAGCATGAAGGCGTATAGCCGTCCCAGCAGTACTGCCATCGCTGGCCGTCGCCGTAATCCGATACATTGGCGTGATCCGCTTCGCCCCGCAGATAGACGAGCATATCGTAGGACATCCCGAGGTGCGCGGCGTTGGTTATCCAAAGCTGATCATCGGCAAGTTCTTTGCATTCATCCTCCTGCCATGTGGGATGGGCCTCGCAGATGCGGCCGCCGGGCGTATTGTCGAGTGCGGCTCGAGCCGCTTGCTTCGTTGCAAGGTCCGCGTCCATCTGCTGCTGTATGTCCATCGCATCGGCCGTTGTCGTGGTGGTCGGCTGGGCGAGGGCGTCGGTTTGCTGGGAAGGCGCTTGCGCGGGAGACGATATCGACCGGATCGATGAATCGATGAGCCCTATGAGGAATAGGC
>CAZWWZ010000012.1:0-13956 GCA_964637795.1 uncultured Candidatus Saccharibacteria bacterium
TCCTCCCACATATTTTTAATAAACCCAAAAAAATATTCTGTCAACGTTTTTCCGGAGATAATGCCGGAACATCGGCAAAAATATTCCATTTCGATAAGTCCGGAACGGAATAATCAGCGCCAATGATAACCCGATTGATCGTAATCGAAAAAATATTATCCGATATCCTTGGCCAAACCAGTATCATGAATGCCGTACTTCTTACGGGAATAAATGATCTTCATGATGCGATCCGTGCCGTAGCCAACGACAGCAAGAATAAGGAAATACAGCGCGCCGACGAACGTGAACTGGGGCGGTTTTTGCGTAAAAAGACTGATCAGCGTTGCACCAACCCCCATGGACGTGATGATGGCAAGATTTTTGACCGAGCTTTCCGTGCTCTTTGCTTGAATACCGGCAAAAAGATCCAGCGCTGAAGAGACGTAATTTTTTGTCATGACCCATATTTCTTTGATATAGGCCAGCGTATCGGCAAGCGTCTCATGCTTAAAATCAAGCACGTCTAAGAATTCTTTCATGCCGCGATCTCCTTTCGCGATCGCTTCACGCGTCGCAAGATAGGTTCCCATCTGGTTGATGCGCCCTTCGATGAGGTTGATGGTTTTTGCATAGCTTTCCACCTTTTCCTTGAATGCTCCGACTTCGCTCCCCGCGATACTTCCCTGCTCTTTCACGGCCGCGATCTCCTGCCAAATGATGCGATGCAAATTGAGATACCGATGCAACTGCGCCTTGAATTCACGGATGAATATCTGTTCACCGATGAAATTTTCGATGGTCGGCAAACTTCCTGAAAGATTATTCACGACATAAAGCGTATCGCCGCGATAAAGCTCGAACGTTTTCTTTTTCACCTCAAGATATTTTTTCTCGCTGAATCCCCTAAGAACCGCATCGACATCTTTTCCTGAGGCCTTATCGAGCACCACAAAATAAGGATAGATGGTCTTGATGTTGGCGAGCTCTTTCGGGATCGGCGCGCCAAGACTGAAAAGATAGCTCAATGCCGGAGAAAGTTTCTTCTCATAATACGAAGTGAGCGAAGCGATGTCATCGGCCAAAGTTGCCGTATTTTCTTTCTGCAACACCACAAGACCGTCTTCGTAGATCTTCACGAGGATACCCGAATTGCTCCGTATCTCGATCCTGTCGAGGCGCGCAACTTCCATGCGAACCGACGCGACATCCATTGCGTTCCGCAAAGCTTTCATTTTTTCCTCGCTGAGCTTCAGGGGAGAACGTACGCCCTGCAAAAAATCGTAGATCTCCGACAAATGCAGCATCGTCCTCTGAAACCATCCTCCGACATAAATATGGTTCATCTTGCTCATTTCGCGTCATTCACGATCCCCCGTTTTTGAAGTTCAGGATAGAGCTTTCCGGCCAGAGCATCATGGAATGCGTCCTGCACGAAATAGGGCGATCTCTCCGATTCGGACATCGCCGTAGCGATCCCTTTGCGGAGTGCGATATCGCAGAGATATTCGATCTCAAGTTTCACTTCTACGGGAGCATCCTTGGCATAGTCGGGTAACGGATCATCCGAAGTATCGGTCTGCGGCGGCATCACGGGCGCAGGTATCTTGTTCTGGCTTCCCTGCAAATTCGGAAAAACGCGGATCGCCTCTTTCACGAGCTGGCGTTCGCTTCTTGTTTCGGCGGTCGGCCGCTGACGCTCAAGCCTTATTTGGTCCGCAAGCCGCTGCATATCGGCTTCAAGATTTTTATATTCAAATGAAGATTCTTCGGGCATTGAGTTTGTTAATTTTATTATTTCTTCATTCTGCAGAAGCAATATCATCCCAACGGCTGCCGGGATCCTGTTTTTTAACGGGGCGACAATCTGTGAATATGTTAAAATTATTCCATGAACCGCACCACAAAGATCTGGCTTCTGTTTTCGGGAATCATTATCTTCGCTGCATTTCTTAGATTATACCATATTACAACGACGCCCACCGGCCTTTATCCCGATGAAGCCATGGATGGCAACAACGCGCTCGAGGTCATCCAGACGGGGCATTTCAAAGTCTTCTACACCGAAGACAACGGGCGCGAAGGACTCTACGTCAACACGCTGGTGTTTTTCATTGAAGCATTCGGTAACAAACCGTGGGTCGTCCGCCTTCCTGCGGCGCTCACCGGCATCCTCACGGTCGCCGGCATGTATTTTCTCGGCGCCGAGCTCTTTGGCGCAGAGACCGGGCTCCTCGCCGCTTTTCTGCTGGCCACCTGTTTCTGGCACATTGATCTCTCCCGTGTCGGATTCCGTGCCATCATGGCACCGCTCTGCCTCATCTGGACGCTCTATTTCCTTCTTAGATCGTTCCGCACAAAGAAAGAACTACACGCATACATCTTCGCCATCATTGGCGGCATTATTTTCGGTGCAGGATTCTATACCTATATCGCCTATCGCGTAACCCCGCTTCTTCTCCTGCTCTTCATTCCATTTTTCAGAAAATGTCCGAATTTTTGGAGACGTACCGGGATTTTTGTCGCGGCGACATTCCTCGTCGCGCTTCCCCTCGGCCTTTATTTCCTGCATAATCCCGGCGACTTCTTTGGCAGGACGGCCCAGATCTCCGTCACGAACGCAAAAAATCCTCTGGCCGAATTCGCGCTGAACGCTGGAAAAACGTTCGCAATGTTCAATTTCAGAGGTGACGGAAATTGGCGGCAGAATATTGCCGGAGCGCCCGAGCTCTTCCTTCCGGTCGGTCTGCTTTTCTTGCTCGGCATCATACTTGCGATCACGAACCTCTCACGAAGCGCAAGGAAAAAGAAAGAGGTGGAAATGACAGAAAACGAAAACAAGAATTCTTCCCTGCTTCTTCCCGTGTTCTCTGTTCTTCTTCTCTTTGCCTGGTTCATTCTTGCGATACTTCCCGCCGCCGCATCCGACGAAGGCATTCCGCACGCTCTCCGCTCGATCCTCACGCTTCCTCCGGCGATATTCTTCGCAGCCCTTGCCGGAGTCTGGTCATATCGCATTCTTCGCGATAACGGATTCAAGAAAACCGCACTTACGTTCGCAACGATCTTCATTGTCGTCGTCGGCATCAATGCCTATACGAGCTATTTCATCGTCTGGGCGAAAAATCCGAACGTCTATTGGGCCTTCAATGAAAATTATGTCGAGACCGGAAATGCCATGAACGCCCTGCCGCAAAACACGCAGAAATACGTGGTCGTGACCGCCGGCGGCGTTCCCGCACGCGGTATCCCCGTCCCGGCCGAAACCGTCATGTTCGTCACGAACTCGTTCACCACATCGACGCAGATCTCAAATCACATCACTTACCTCTTGCCTGATCAAACCAGTACGATCCCCCTCGGAACGCCAACTGATACGATCTTCTACGTAAATTGACACCGAAGAGCCGATACTAATCGGTTCTTCGGTGTCATCCTCGCGAAGGCGAGGATCCGTGCTCCAGAAATTCGAGAGCATTCAAAGCACGGATGGTCCCGCTCTCGGGCCCACGCCAGGAAAAGCGGTGGCATAAAAAAATCATCCCGCAGATTGCGGGATGATTTTTTATTAAACTTTTACGATCTCGACCTCGGTGAACGGCTGACGATGGCCCTTTTTCTTCTTGTAGCGGACCTTCGAGTGATATCTGAAAACAAGCTTGGTATCTTCCTTCGCCTGACGAAGGACTTTGCCTTCTACTTTCGCACCGGCAACATGCGGCATGCCGATCTTCGTCTCATCCCCATTTGCGGTCAAAAGCACTTTATCGAACACAATAATACCGTCCTTTTCCGCAGGAAGCTTCTCCACTCTCAATTTTTGGCCAACGGAAACCTTGTACTGTTTTCCGCCGGTTGCGATAACGGCAAATTCTTTAGTCATATCAGTTTACAGAGATTATAACCGCAAAAGCCATAAAAAGCAAGACAGCAAAAACCAGAGTGAGAACAGCGGTCAATTTCCCGAAAAGCAGGCTCCGTTTTTCGAGCGCCATCGCCAAAAATCCATTAATAACAACGACCGCCATACCAAAGATTCCTGCGAATACGATAATACCTATACCGCCTACCGCCGTTATCCCTCGCAGTTCATCGAAATGCAGAATGAGCGGTCCGTTTGCTTTTTGAAGCGCCACCATTGCCCAGATAAAACCAGCAACCACGAAAATTGCGGATGCCGCAAGAAGACCGCTTACCAATTTATATTTTTTTATTTCTTCAAGCATGAATTTTATGAACGATCGTCATTGTCCAATTCGGTCGGAGTATCGCTTTATAAAATTATTGGAAGCACGGGTTATCCGCCTTCGCGGATAATGAAAAAAAGAGGGATATCTCTCGTAGCTCGACATGACCATTATTTTTTATTGCTTGCCCTTTCCTCTCAGTATCTTCGCCGCTTCATCCGGATCGGTCACATTGATGTAAATTCCCGTGGAAAACTCCAACCCGCCGAGATAGGAAAGATTCGGCAATATCTCCGCATGCCAATGATGATACGGATGATCGCCGCCCGCGAACGGCGCATCATGGATGAAAAAGTTCAGATCAGGATCACCGGCATATTTCCGCAACCGCCGCAATGACGATTGTATGAGCGATGCGACATCTGCGATCACCGCGCGGGGAGTTTCTTCGAATCGCGGGAAATGTTTTTTAGGGGTCACTCTCACCTCGAAAGGACGCTTCGAGGCATAGGGCGCAAGTGCAATAGCGTTGCGATTTTCCTCGATGATCCGTGTCTTCTTTTTGCGTTCCTCGCGGAGCAGATCGCATCGCAAACAGCGATGATGCTTGTTGAAATATACCTTCGCGCCATGAAGCGACTGAACGATATGGGGCGGCACGAAAGGGGTGGCCATGATCTGATAGTGCGGATGCCAGATCGATGCGCCGACCGAAGGTCCATAGTTCAAAAATGCAACCGCATAGGCACTGCAACCATCCTTTGCAACGCGATATCGTTCTTGGAATACTGCAAACAGCTGTGTTGCCGTATCGCGATCAAGGTCAGCGAAGGTCTTCTTATGATCACGCGTGATGACGAGTTCATGAACGCCGATGCCGGTCTTTGCTTCGTAAAAACCATCGCGAAAATCGACGGCACACGCTTCGCCATGGACAAGCGCGGGATATTTATTGGGAATGACGGCGATCTGCCATTTTTTCGCGTTCGGCCACGCTTCAAGAATAACGCCATTTCCCGCAAATCCGATATCTTCGAAGGGGCATGTCTCTTTCGGCAACGGCACACGAGCAGAAACGGCATTATGCAATTCATGCGGCCGCGTAGCACGCCCCGGAGAGAGAATGATCCAGTCACCGGAAAATGAATCTTGGCGAAGTTCTGGCATGGGATTATTGTTCTAAGACATTATAACACTAGAACCTGTTTCAAAAATAGACCGATATTTTTGAGATAGGCTCTATTTCTTCATCCGATTCTCGTAATACCAGTTCAAAACGTCGCCGGCGACCGGAACGGCGTTCAGGCTCCCCTGCCGCGAGTTCTCAATAAGGATCAAAATGGCGATCTGCGGATTATCGCATGGAGCGTAACCGACGAACAGCGCATTTTCTTGCGTGTTGTTCTCCACCTGCGCGGATCCGGTCTTCGCACAAACCGAGAATGGAAGACCATGCAACGTGTACGAGGTCCCTTTCGGCGACGTGACGCCCTCGCGCATTCCTTCCTGTACCTGTTTGATTTCCGGCGCAAGCGATGTCAGATCTTCCGCGACGGCCGGCGTCGAGCTCGCATTCAAGAACGGGCGGTAAATATCGCCGCCGTTCGCGATGGCGTCGATATAATCAAGAAGCTGGATCGGCGTGACCAGGAGATCTCCTTGTCCGATCGAAACGTTATAGGTATCGCCCAACAGCCATGGCGTCCCGGAATGCTGCTGCTTCCATGCGGGTGTCGGGAGGAATCCGGAACCCTCACCCGGCATATCAATGCCCGTCGGCTTGCCGAAACCGAATTTTTGCCACCACGCGTGCAGCCGATCGATACCGAGCCCGGAAATGCCATAATCGCTCGGATCGTTCAGAAGCGGCGTACTTCGCGGCGGCGACCCGCCGCCCACGACATAAAAGTAGACATCCGACGATTGCGCCAGCGCCGAAGCAAGATTAACGGAACCTTGGTATTGCCAGTCGAGATGTTTCGACGGCGCCGCGGCATTATACGGATTCGGCACCAAAAGATATCCCGGGGAATAGATCTCGCGCGTCGAATCGATCACCCCTTCGGTAAGCGCCGCGACGCCGTCAAGCGGCTTGATCGTAGAACCTGGATTGTAATTGCCGCTTACCGCACTATTGAAAAGCGGCCTATCGGGCGACGTGAGAAGCGCACGGATCGTCGCATCCTGTCCCGTCTCGGAGAAAACATTATTATCGTAGCCGGGCAAATTGATCAGGGACAGTACGGCACCGGTCTGCGGGTCCATCGCAACGCCCAAACCGATCGGGCGCCCGAGGGATGCAAGCTGGTTCGATAGAGCATTATAAAAATAGGTCTGCAGGCCCCCATCGATCGTGAGCGTGAGCGGTGCGCCGATCTGCGGCACCGACTGTTGCTTTTCGCCGAGCGCCTGCCCTTGCGCATTCGCATAGGTCACCGCGACGCCCGGCGTACCACGCAAGTTCTTGTCATAGAAATCCTCGATCCCCGTTTTACCGATGACGTCCTGATTTTTCAAGCTCGAATCCTTTGCGATATCATCCGCCGTAACGCGGCCGGCGTATCCTATGACCGAGGAAAAAACAGGCCCGTTCGGATAGACGCGCGCAAAATCGCTTTTGAGATCTATTGCCTTTAGATCAAGCGCTTGTAAATTAACTATTTCGCTCTGGTCAAGACCATCCGCAAGCACTACGGGCGACGCAAAATCATTGTCCTTGGCTGCGGAAACAAGCGACCATGCGTCGTCAGGAGAGATCCCGAGAACGTTCTGGATAGCGGAAAGCGTAGCCGATTGCTGATCCTCATTTTCCAAAAAGGTCCTTACATCGAGCAAGGCGCTGAACGCCGCTTTATTGTCCGCCAGCACATCACCCTCTTGGTCATAGATAATGCCGCGGGGCGCAGGCGTTTCATTTTCCTGCGCGACATTCCGTTCGGCGCGTGCCGCATAATACGTATGATTAAAGCCGAGAAAGATGATCCTGCCCGCTATCATAAGCACCATCATGCCAACCACGATGGCCAAATAGCGCATTGGACGATTACCGATCGAAACTTCGGCAACGTCAAGATCGCGCCGCCAATCGTCGCTTAAAGCGTCCTCGAAAGCTATATCTTCATCATGCCACTTCATCGAACATCAGCATAGCACACGAGGAAATACCTTGTCATTTCGAGAATTATCGAGATACGATCTCGATCCTATAACGGGATAATTGATCGACTAAGCTCGCTTCGCTCGTTAAGTGAATAATATTTCCTGTCATCGTCCCGGAAGCGGGACGATCCTGCTTCCAATCTTTTCATATAGAACACATTCCCCCGCATTTGCGGAACGACGGATATTCTGGATCCCGGATATTCCTCGTGGACTCGGAATTCCGGGACGACAAAAAATGAACGCACACAATGCGTTCCTTTTTTGTCACTTTCCTGCTGCCGACTTGAAGATCGAATTCAACCAATTGACGGCATTTTTCGCAAGATCCAAAATCCAGACAACAAGTCCAAAAATGAAATTGACGATAAGTGCGATATGAAAATGGGTGATGCTGTAAAACCATGCATCGAATTGCGCAAAAAGATTCTGAGTGATTGACGTGATATTTCCAAAACTTTTCGAAACATCGGTCGGCAAAACAGGCGCACCGGTGGACTCGGCACCATATGCCATGATCATCTGAAACCATTGCGAGATCCCATTCAAGTTATCGGAAAACCATGACGGAGCTTCCGGTAAAGATGATGTGCTCGACATCGCTTGCTGAGCCTGGCTCACATATCCGGAAACCGTCCCAGTGGCGATCGGCGGCGCAGTTCCCGTCGTACCGAGCGCATAAGCCCCTGCCGTACGGGAAAAAATGATGCAACTTAAAACTATCGCCCCGCAGCACATCCCGATTTCGAAAGAATGTTTTTTCAAGATTGTCATTGCTTTTATTATAGCATTCCGGCTCTTGAAAAACTGTTTAAAAATTGGGTCGCAGGCTATTCCGGCTGGTTTTTACCGCAAAACGCCCGTCTCAGCCGCATTTTTCAATGGCAATACTGATGCGTCGCAACGATTCTTCTTTCCCGAGCACCGACATGATCTCAACCGGATCCGGCGATGATGCCTGTCCGGAAAGTGCGACGCGGAGCGGCCATAAGATCTCTCCGCGGCTCCCCGAACCGACGACAGCCGCAAGCGCCTCGCGCAGGGATACCTGATCAAAATGATCCTCGGACACCTCCCTGAGCGCTGTCTCCGCTTTTTTCAGAGCCGGCAAAACCGTTTCAAGGGTTGTATTTTTCCATACCAAAAGAGACTTTCCGTATTCCGGAAGTTCGAAAAATAATTTCCCTGCTGCCGGAAAATCCTTGAGCGTACTTGCGCGACCACGCACGACTCCGATCACTTTTTCGATCTTTTCCTTATCGGCGACAATTTTTTCTGCCACGAAGAACGGCTGCGCCGCTTCGGCGATCTCCATATCGCTCATTTTCTTCAAATATTCCCGATTGAGCCAGTCCAGCTTCTCTTGATTGAAGATCGCGCCGGCTTTCTGGACGCGCGTAATATCGAACTCTTTGATAAGTTCCTCTGTTCCGAGAACATCCTGATCACCCTTCGGATGCCAGCCGAGAAAGGCGAGGAAATTCATCATAGCCTCAGGCAAATATCCATTGTTCCGATAATCGGAAAGCGCGGTATCCGCAAAACGCTTGGACATCTTGCTCCTGTCGGGATTCAGGATAAGCGGCAAATGCGCATAGGTCGGCTCCGGAAATCCAAGCGCACGCTGCATGAGAATCTGTTTCGGCGTGTTCGATACGTGATCCTCGCCGCGGATGACATGCGTGATCTCCATCAAGGCATCATCCACGACCACGGCAAAATTATAGAGCGGGTTATCAAGATCTTTTGCGATGATCATGTCGCCAAAAAGAGAAGTATCGAACACCACCTTGCCGCGAATCATATCGGTGAACTCAACTTTCGTTTCAGGAACTTTGAACCGGATCACCTCCGGTTTTTTTCCGGCTGGCGGTTCCCTGAGATCACGGCAATGACCGTTATATTTCGGCGGCAAGCCCTGCGCCGTGAGTGCCTGTTTCTGCGCTTCAATATCTTCCTTGGTGCAATAGCAATAATAAGCTTCGCCTTTATCTAAAAGTTCCTGTAAATACTTCCGATAGATCACCGTCCGTTCACTCTGACGATAAGGTCCAAAATCGCCACCCTTATCAGGTCCTTCATTCCAATCAATACCGAGCCAGCCAAGCCCCTCCGCGATCTCTTCCTCGTATTCCTTTCGTGAACGTTCCTTGTCAGTATCTTCGACGCGCAAAACAAAAGTAGCGTTGTGCTGGCGCGCAAACAGCCAGTTGAAAAGCGCCGTGTGCGCCGTCCCCATATGGAGATGTCCCGTCGGACTTGGCGCCATCCGGACGCGAATAGGTTTTTCTATTTTTTCCGCCATATGGCGCTATTTTAGCACAAAAACGACCGTTTGAGAAAAGGATACTACCTTCTATTATTCTAATTTTAACTTTTGACCTCTGTCATTCCGAGCTTAGCGAGGAATCTCTATGGCCATTCGCCAAGAAAAGATCGTTCGCAAAGCTCAGGATGACAAAACACCGAATAGTGACCCCGCCATGGCGGGGTCATTTTGCCACCGCTTCCAGAATACCGTCCACGATCACCTCGGCGGAATTCGCGATAAAGAATTGTTTTGCCGCCACGCTCATGGTTTTCTGAAGTTCGGCGTTCGAGATGATCTTTTTCATTTCCGAAAGGAAAATACCCGGAAGGAAATTCGGCTCTTCTATCACGACGCCGGCGCCATTTTTCGTGAAGTCATAAGCATTCATCCGCTGGTGGCCATTCGATCCGCCATGCGGAACAAGGATCGCGGGAACGCCGAACGCGGCGAGCTCGAACAGCGCCGTGCTCCCCGCGCGCGAGACCGCGAGGTCGGCCGCCGTAAGTGCAAGCGACATGTTCTTGTCATCAAGATAAGCCACAGCATCATATCGGTTCGCAAATGAAATCTCAAGAAGTGCGGCATCGGACAGACGTTTCACTTCGGCAAAATTCAAAGGGCCGGCCTGATGCAATACCTGCGTCTCTTTCATAATCGGGGCAAGATTCTCCAAAATAAAGTTATTGATGTGTTCCGCGCCCTGTGAACCTCCGAGCACGAGGAGCAATGGCTTCGCGGGGTCGAACCCGAGGGTCTCTTTTGCAAGCTCCTTCGTGGTCGGATTCGCGAAAAGTGCATGCCGCACGGGAACGCCTGTCCGGCTCGTGATGTTCGGATTGAAATATTTCGACGCTGCATCAAAACTCACAAATATCCGTTTCGCGAAGAAAGACGAAGCCACATTCGTGAGGCCTGGCTTCGCATCGGAATCATGGACGACAACAGGTATCCGATAGAACCATCCCGCCAAGACCACCGGAAAAGCTCCCGTCCCTCCTTTGGAAAAAATGACATCCGGCATAATGAAATACAGCTTCCAAAGCGCCTGAAAAAAACCGACGAAGAACTTTGGAACGTCCGTGAAATTTTCAAGCGAGAGATAACGCCGGATCTTCCCCGCTGCGACAAAACTCACGGTGATGCCGGCATTCTTGAAAAGCGCCGCATACGTATCGTTCGGCCCCAGATACGTAAGATCAAGCTGGAATTGGAGCTTCGAAGCCCGGTCCCGAAGCGCTTCCGCAACGGCAATCAAGGGATAGGTGTGCCCTCCGCTCCCTCCGCCCGTAAGAACAACCCGAAAAGTTTGATCAGCCATAATGGAATAAAATATCTTGATTTGATTATAGCAGATATTTTCCCTGTCATCCTCCGCCCCTCGACGGATCCGGGGTAAACTCCGGCGGAGAACTTTCATTTTCTTAAAACAAACACGGATCGTCCCGCTGAAACGGGACGATGACAAACATATACGACTAGCTAACAAAGGAACTTATAGGTTCTACGCATTCTTTGCTACGTTCGCCGCGATGCCGCTCATCGTAAGAAACGCAGCAAGTGCCGTGCCGCCATAGCTCACGAATGGCAAAGGAACCCCTGTGAGCGGGATCACGCCCGCCGTCGATGCAATGTTCACAAACGCCTGGAACGATATCACGGTTCCGATCCCGATAAGTAGGAGGGATCCGAAACGATCGCCTATATGACGGGCATCCCAGAAAAGCCTTAGGGCAAAAAGGCAAAAGAGGATCACGAGCGTTGTCGTTCCGGCAAAACCAAGTTCCTCGCCGATCACGGCAAAAATAGAATCGTCGATCGCCATCGGAAGGCTCGCCTTGGTCGTTGACCGGCCATAGCCCACGCCCCATAATCCGCCGGAACCGATCGCGATCAAAGCCTGGTTCACCTGATAGTTCTGCCCTTGGGTATCCGCGCTCTGGTTCAAAAATCCAAGAATTCTGGCGCGGCGATACGGCGTCACATAAACCACGGCGGCGATGATGAATATTGCAAGCAGAATGATACCGACAAGATACCGCTTCGGTGCACCGCTTACAAAATAAACGACCAATCCCGACCCGAGAAGGATCGCAACCGTGCTCGTCGCCGGTTGCAGGATCAAAAGTCCGGCAATGACACCTGAAACAATAAGAAAAGGGATAAGGCCTCTCCTTATGTCATGATCACGCTTCATCCGTGCGTTGCTGAGCCACGCCGCCACATAAAGTATATAGATCAGCTTCACGAGTTCCGCCGGCTGAAATTGAACAGGACCGAACTTCAACCAGCGATTCGTACTGTTGATCTCGGTGCCGAAATGCGTGAAGACAAGGCCCAGACAGATGATACCGAGGATAAGCAGAGGAAGCGCGACTTTTTTCCAGCGTTCATAAGGAACGAAATAACCGATAAGAAATCCGACAATGCCGGGCAAAAGGCCGTACAGCAACTGGTGTTTCAGATAGAAATAGCTGTCATTGAACTGCGATTGGCCGAGAGCCGATGACGCGGAAGAAAGCATAGCGAGACCGAACACGACCAATGCAAAAAGAATTGCGAGAAAAAAATAATCCGGCTGCCCCCTTTTTTTAATTGATGCATTTCCCATGATTATCTTTTTGCGGTGTGACGGAGCGCCCTGCCGGAGAACACGTTCTGAAATTCGCCATTCAGGACCGCCACCCTGCCGTTCACGATCGTGAATTTGAACTCTCCGTTCTTGAAGCAGACAAGGTCGGCAAAATTCCCTTCTTTCACTTCACCGCGAAGCGCAAGACCGAATTCGCGCGCCGGATCGCGGGTAATCTTTCCGATAGCATCCTGAATAGGCAAAAGGCCGTGATCGGCGAGCGAGAGAAACGCCGCAAAGGTCGATGTTGTGCGTTCCGTTTTCAACTGTTTTCGCCCCTTCATTACGCCGAAGCTTGGCGCGTCCGAAGCGATGAAACTGCGAGGATCGGCGAGCGCACGGCGGGCAATGTCCTCGTCAATAACCTTGGCAAGAATGATCCCGCGAAGGTGCGTTTCCTTCATGAATCGAAGCATGATCTCGCGCGCGTCGGCGATACCGTAAATATCCCCTATTTCCCTCAGGGATTTCCCGACGAGAAAATCATTCCCGGGCGCTTGGACAATGAGAGTAAGATCCGCCCGAATGGATTCCATTTCCCTGAGAATCCGTTTCGCAAGCCACGGATCGCCTATGTTCATCAGCATTTTTGCCGTACCGCCGTTCTGGGCCCAGATCGGCAAGAAAGTATAGACCGGCAGAAGCATCGTGTCGAATGGATAAATATCGAAATGAAAATCAAAAGATGCCGGCAGCGCTTCAATGCGCTTCAGTGCCGCAGCATATTCCTTTCCGGAACGCGTGAGCGGTACAAAATGGCTTACAAGCGTATGCACTCCGGAACTTTCCGCGAGCGCGATCGTTTCATCGATCGAATCCCCGACACCGGGACCAAGATCACGCAGATGCGTCGCATAGATCCCGCCATATTCATGCACGATGCCAGCAAGCGCCTTGAGCTCGGTTGATGTCGCGCTCCGCCCATGCACATAGCCCAACCCCGTCGAAAGACCGAACGCTCCTTCGCCAAGTGCCCTGCGAAGCGTTGCCGTAAAAACATTCAGCTCATTTTTGGTAAGATCCCTCAGCTCATCACCCACCAGCGCACGGCGGATCGTCGAATGGCCAACCAACGTTCCGAAATTCACGCCGAGCGGGCGCTTGTCGATCGCGGCGAGCAATTCCGCCATCGTATGCCAGTTCACATTCACTTTTTCTTCGGCGCCCCCCCATTTTCGCATGGATTCGAGCGAACCATACAAAAGCGGCGCAAGCGATGAGCCGCACATGCCGCCAAAAATGGTCGTCACACCCTGCTTGAGAAAATCATCCTGGCTCGGATAATCGAAAAGTGTCAGATAATGATCGGAATCCGTGTTCACGTCGATAAAACCAGGCGACAAATAGGCACCTTGGCCATCCAGAACATTATCCGCTTTCTTGTTCGGAAAATGCCCGATTGCCGATATTTTATCGCCAGCAACAAAAACATCCATCGGCTCGGGAAATTCTCGCACCCCGCCGAGGATCTGCACATTTCGGATGAGAAGCGTCATAACGATTAAATTATAACATTCTCCCATCGTTCCCGCGAAGGCAATGATGCAGTATGGCGACTTTCAGCTCATTCACATGAATGAGCTGGGAGAAAAAGCTTCATAGAAAATAAAAAATCAATTTAAACTTATCTTGTACCGCTATCGGGATTCGAACCCGAGTTTCGTGGATGAGAACCACGTGTCCTAGACCAG
>CAZWWZ010000013.1:0-13935 GCA_964637795.1 uncultured Candidatus Saccharibacteria bacterium
ATATACCGAAGCTCATTTATCTTTCCACTGTTTCGGCGTACGGCGCAAAACCGGAAAACATCGGAAAACTTCTCACGGAAACCGAACCGATCTCCGAAACTGAAAATCCGTACGGGTATCAGAAAGCTGAAACCGAACGCGATCTCGTTGCGATCCTAAGATCGCACAACGCAGCGACGCAAGCCGTTGTCCTGCGGCTGAACAGCGTGACCGGTCCCGTGGGACAAAGCCTCGCGAGCAAGTTCGGCCTCATTACTTTTTTAAAGAAGATCCTGCCGTTCGTCGTCGAAGCAGATCCTGCCTGGGCGCGGCAATTCGTGCACGAAGAGGACCTGATCCAGATCATGCAGCTTTTAATCAACGCAGACCTCTCGAAGGATGGCCTGAATCCGATGATCTTCAATATCGCGCCCCCGAAATTTCTTACCGCAAAAGACATGGGACAGCTCCTCCATAAAAAAGTTCTTCGCGTCCCCCACTGGGTCATACGACCGGCCTTTTTCATGGCATGGCACTTCTCGCTCGGTCGCATTCCAACGCGCCCCGACTCGGCGATGGGCCTCATCTACCCCATCAATGTCGATGGCTCACGCATAGAAAAAACGATCGATTTCCATTACGCGCATACTGCAGAGGATGCCTTTATGGGAATGGCGTAATCCCTCATTTTCCGCGACCGTTTCCGCGAATAGAGGATCGGGATTTCATTCACCGCATCATTGGCATTTGCGCGTTTCGTTGGGGAAAACTTCTGTGTCGAAAGCAATGCTAGAGTAAAGGTATGGAAACGACATTCGACGTCATCATCCTCGCCGGAGGCAAAGGCACAAGGATGAATTCCAACCTGCCAAAGCCGCTCTACGAAGTGGGAGGGATCCCCACCCTCCGAAGAATCATCGTAAGTACATCCGCACTCTCCCCACGACCGATCATCGTCGTGAACGATCAAGCCGAAAAGATCATCCAGATTGCCGGCAAGAATTGCCGCTTTGTCCTGCAAAAAGAGCAGAAAGGAACCGGCCATGCCGTCCAATGCGTGAAAAGATCCCTGAAGAAAAGCGATGTCAAAGAAAATCTCATGGTTCTTCCCGGCGACCATCCCATGATCAGCACAAAGACCCTTAACGAACTTTCGGCAAGCCATCTTAGATCAAATGCCTCGCTCACGCTCTGCACGCTTGTTGTGCCGGACCTCGAAGAAGACCGTCGATTATTTTTCAACTACGGCAGGATCCGAAGAGATCCCTCCGGGGAGCTCGCTTCGATCGTAGAAGTGAAAGATGCCACCGAAAAAGAGAAAGAGATCAGGGAATTGAACGTGGGCTACTATTGTTTCAAAACAACATGGCTCTGGAAAAATATCGACGCCCTCACGGATCACAACGCTGCCAGAGAATTTTATCTCACCGACCTCGTGCGAGTCGCCATCGAACAGAATGTAAAAACGAATAGTTACGCTCTTGATGATCCCTCGATCGGAATGGGCTTCAATACGCCCGAGCAGCTCGAAATCATCCGAAAGTACGGCCATAAGTAACCGATAATGACGGAATATTATTCGATCCCTGGAACCGGAAACTGAACGGAGAATTTTTTGACGTCTTCCTTGATTGCCGCAAGTTTGGCATCGTCGGCGCGGTTCATGAGCGCCATATCCATCAGGTCGGCAACCGTTTGCATGTCTTTTTCCTTGCAACCGCGCGTGGTCAAAGCCGGCGTACCCAAGCGGATACCGGAAGGGTCCATTGGTTTCCGGGGATCATAAGGGATCATGTTTTTATTGATCGAGATCCCCACCTTTTCCAATGCTTTCTCCCCTTCCTTGCCGGTAATAGCCTTGCTCCCAAAAAGATCGATCAGTATAAGATGATTGTCCGTCCCCCCGGAAACCACGCGATAGCCCTTTTCCTGCAAAGCACCGGCCAATGCCCGCGCGTTCGCAATGATCTGCTTCGAATATTCCTGAAAATCCGGTCGGAGTGCTTCGCCATACGCAATCGCTTTAGCGGCGATGATATGCTCATGCGGACCGCCCTGCACGCCCGGAAAGACGGACTTGTCGATCGCGGCCGCGAACTGCTCCTTACACATGATCATGGCGCCGCGCGGTCCACGCAAAGTTTTATGAGTGGTCGTGGATACGACATCGCAAAACGGTATCGGATTCTCCAATTGCTTCCCTGCAACCAGGCCGGCGATATGGGCAATATCCGCAAAGAGGAATGCGCCAACCTTGTCGGCGATCTCACGGAAACGCTTCCACTCGAACGAACGCGAATAAGCCGAAAAGCCCGCCAATATCATTTTCGGTCTTTCCCGCAGCGCGATTGCCTCGACATCATCCATGTCGATGATCTCCGTTCCCTGCTTCACAAAATACGGAACGATCGTATAAAGTTTTCCGGAAAAATTCAGTGGATGGCCATGCGAAAGATGTCCGCCCTGGTCCAGCGAAAATCCGAGGACCTTGTCGCCGGGATTAAGGAGCGCCATATAGACCGCCAGATTCGCCGGCGAACCCGACAGCGGCTGGACGTTCACATGCTCGGCGCCAAACAGTTCTTTCGCGCGGCTGATAGCCAGATTTTCCGCCTGATCAATCACCTCATTGCCGCCATAGTAACGCTTTCCAGGATAGCCCTCGCTGTATTTATTCGTAAGAACCGAACCCATCGCCTCGAGCACGGCGCGCGAAACATAATTCTCGCTCGCGATAAGTTCGATACCCTCCTTCTGCCGGGCTTCCTCCCTTTTAAGGATTTCAAAAATCTGAGGATCTTCTTTTTCTATGGTTGGATAATTCATTGGGTAAATAAAATTAATTTTTAAGGACCGCAAAAAAAACCGCGACCGCAATGACAAAAGAAAAAGAAGAGAATTACACCATGCGGCTATTTTATCACAAAAACTGGATTTTATAAATTTTGTCTTATCTACCGTTCCCGTTCCTTTTTTATCACTCCTCGGCAAGCTCGGAATGACAGACGAAACACGCAGAATGGTATCAAAAAAATAGCCTTAAATAGCATTTCCTTTTCCTTGTTCCCACGCTATAATTAGTCCCATGATCCTCTCAGATCGCGACATCAAAAAAGCCCTTGCGGATGGGCGCATCAAGCTGACGCCGGCGCCGGATTTCGAGACCCAGCTTGGCTCCTGCTCGCTCGACCTCCATCTCGGGAACGTTTTTCAGATCTTCCGCCGATCGAAGATCGCCTGCATCGACATCCACGACACGGAAAAAACAAAGGATATCATGGAAACCCTCACGATCCCCGAAGGGGAAGCGATCGTACTCCAACCCGGCGAGCTTGTTCTTGCAACGACCGTCGAATGGCTTGAGATCGCGGATGATCTCGTTGGCCGCATCGAGGGGCGAAGTTCGCTCGGCCGGCTCGGCATCATCGTGCATGGCACGGCATCCGTCTTCGATCCCGGATGGCGCGGCAAGCCGGTGATGGAACTCGGCAATCTCGGCGTCGTGCCCGTTCTCCTCTATCCCGGTATGCGCGCCTGTTCCTTCACCTTTGAAGAAGTTTCGAGCAAGGTAGAAGTTCCCTATTATCTCAAGAAGAAAAACAAATACGCCGGCCAGGAAACGCCGCTCGCCTCGAAGCTGTATCAGGAGATCGAAAAGAAGGAAGAATAACGACGAAAATCGTTTTGCGAGCATCGCGAGCTTAGCGATTCCCGTCTCGTCATCCGGGGTCCAGTCGAGGATCCATGCTTTAAAAAACCATTACTAAACACAAATGCAGAACGATCACTACGAGATAGAAATAAAATCACTTCTTGGCAGCCCGGAAAACGCGGAACGCTTGAAAACAAAAATGAAGGAAGTCGATCCCTCGCTCGAAAGCATCGGTTCGCATCGCCAGCTCAATCATTATTTCGAAGGTGGCGGCGATTTCAAAAAAGTCGCGGAGGTTCTGAAAAATGAAAATGATCGCGCAAGATTTTTGGATATTGCAGCGAAAGCAAAAGAGATATCGCTCCGCACGCGCGAAGCCGACGGAACGATACTTCTTGTTCTGAAGGCTTCGATCGACGACACGACGAGCGCGAACGGCACCGCGCGGCGCGAATTCGAAGAGAAAGTCGACCTCTCGCTTGATAAACTCGATAAGGCGATCCTTGCCGCGGGCTTCACCTATCAATCAAAGTGGTCGCGGGAACGGCAGGAGTTCCGCTTCTCCGGCGTGAACGTAACGATCGACCGCAACGCCGGCTACGGCTATCTCGCCGAGTTTGAATCCATAGAAAAAGATCCTGCGCGCGCGAATGACGCCAAAGCGGAACTGCGGAAACTCATGCAAAGCGTTGGCTGTGAGGAGCTCGATCAGGATCGCCTTGCGCGCATGTTCGCCTTTTATAACGCCCACTGGCCGGAATACTACGGCACGGAAAAAGTGTTCAATATAGAATAACTGCCTTAACTTTTATGAAGTCCCATCCATCCGGTCATCCTGAGTTTGGGAAGGATCTCTTTTTTTGAAAAATGACGAGATCCCTCGACAAGCCCGGAATGACTTTTATGAAAATATCCGATGAGGTAAACTTTACTTATGACAAGATCCAATCCTGATCATCCCGAATATCAATATCTCGATCTGCTCCAGGACATTCTGGACCATGGCGAGCGACAAGAGGACAAGGGAACCGGCGCGGTCACCTGGAGCGTCTTCGGACGCCAGCTCCGCTTCGACCTCAGCAAGGGATTCCCGCTCCTCACCACCAAAAAAGTCTACTGGAAAGGCGTGCTTTATGAGCTGGCATGGTTCTTGTCCGGCCAATCGAACATCAAATATCTCGTGGATAACAACGTCCACATCTGGGACGATTATCCGTATAAGATCTACCGCGAAAAAATGGACCATGGCGAACTGCCGCCACTCACAAAAGATGAATTCATCGCGAAGATCGCGGGCGATACGGCGTTTGCAAAGACCTACGGCGAACTGCCGCATATTTACGGGGAGCTCTGGCGCCGCTGGCCCGGCAGGAACGGCCGAACCGTCGATCAAGTTCAGTGGCTCGTGGATGATCTCATAAAAGATCCCGATGCGCACAACGCGCTCATTTCCGCATGGGACCCGGAATATCTCTACGAAATGGCGCTCCCTGAAGAAGCTTGCCGCTTCCCGATCTGCCACAACATGTGGCAATGCAACGTGAAGAACGGAAAATTGTCGCTCCATCTCTATCAGCGCTCGGCCGATACGTTTCTTGGCGTACCGTTCAACATTGCAAGTTATGCGCTGCTCACCGCGATCCTCGCACAGGCGACCGGTAACCAGCCCGGCGAGTTCATCCACACGTTCGGCGATGTCCATATTTACGATACTCACAAAGATGCCGTGAAAGAACAGCTCTCGCGCGAACCGAAGCCATTGCCGAAGCTCATTCTTGATCCATCGTTCAAAACCATCGACGAGTTCAAGCCGGAATATGCAAAGATCGAAGGTTATGATCCGCACCCCACGATCAAGGCGGAACTCGCTCCGACCGGCGGTCTCGCCACCGACTCCTGGAAGAAATTCATAGAAGAAAAGAAGGGATAGTTGTCGTTATCCGCGAAGGCGGATAATCCGTGCTTCCCATTTCCTGTCATTTCGAGCTATGCGAGGAATCTGATCTGTCGTTCCCGCGAAGGCGGGAACAACAGAGAAAATAAAAATTATTTCTTATTTTCTTTCGTACACGCAGAATTCGTAATCGAACGCGTTCTTTCCGTCTTTCACGTGCGGCGCCGAGCTGACGAGGCGCCATTCTCTCTCGCTCCATTCAGGGAAAAAAGTATCTGCCTCAAATATGCCGTGAACTTTAGTGAGATAAAGTTTTTGCGCTATAGACATGGCGAGATGATAAATTTGTCCCCCGCCGATGACAAAAGCTTCATCCGATCCTTTTGCGGCATCCAACGCTTCATCAAGCGAAGCGACGACGCGGCAGCCGTCCGCATGAAAATCCGGGCTTTTCGTAAGAACAATATTCGTCCGTCCGGGAAGCGGCTTGCCGATCGATTCGAAAGTCCTCTGCCCCATGATGACCGGATGTCCCATGGTTAATTCCTTGAACCGCTTGAAATCTTCAGGCAGATGCCACGGTATGTCGCCCCGAAATCCAAGTTCACGATTTTCGCCTATCGCCGCAATGATTGATATCGTCATGGTTGAAAAAGGTTCAAGAGGCATGATTTAAGATTCAGGAAGGATCATTCCTGGATCTTATCTCCTCGATCCTGGATCAAAGTTACGGCGCAATGAACGGATTCTGCCGTCCCATAGGTACCGGGCCGGTCGATGTCGGCTCGGGGATATATTGTTTCAGCGCCTGGAATTCATCGTTATTCACCACATCTTCCGGATTGACGGCACTTACCGAAAGAGAACTGACGTTCTGCAACGTTCCCGTAGGCAAGATGATGGCCGAGGGCGGCTCAACAAAAAAGATGTAGTAGATCGCCGCTCCGATGACCGCAAGAACCACGAGCCACCCCAGGATGGCAAGAACATTACTGCTTTTCTTTTCTTCTTCAATCACGATCGCCATGGATTATTGCGTTTGATAATAAGTATCGACGGTTATGGAATAGTTGAATGCATCGCGCGTCGGCGCGGTTTTCGAACCCGGAACTGCCGCCACGGTCATCGGCTGAAGAGAGAAAGTTTCCACATCGAATATTCTGACATTTGTCTCTATTTCTGAAAGAAAGTTTTTGAGGCTCTCGTAACTGCCCGATCCCGTCAGCTTGAATGCGAAACTACCCAACGGTTTTATGGGTGACGTCGATGAAGATGTCCCTGTTTTTTTGACCTGGATCTCGGGAGCCGTTACGGTGACGCCCGTTATGTTGATATTATTGTTCGTTGCGATGCCCTGGATCTGCGCGAGCGCTCCCGCAATATCCTCACCGGAAGGCATTGCTAAACTTACGTTCGCGGCACCCTGTGCTTCGTTCTGATAGGTATTGAGGGTCGTCTGCACCTGTTTCACGAGCGCGGTTTGGCTCGTGAGATAATTCTGTTCGCCAAGCTGCTTCCCTCGCAACGTCTGCACGTCGCTATACGTAGGCTGGACAAGATCGAAAAAGCAAACGAACGCCGCCACGATGAAGATGAAAGCAACGAATACGCTCATAAGCCGTTTTGAACTTTGTTTCATAGTATTGGCATATTATTCACCGGCGACGCCGTGGAAGTTGCCGCTGTCGAAGAGGTTGCTGCGGGTGTCGTTGTGGGAGTCGTTGCTTGAGACGCCGGCATCGGCACGGTCGGCGACGATGCGCCCGGCGTCCATAAGAGAATGGATGAATTCAGGACTAAAACGGCGTTGAAGGTCCAATCGTTTGCAGAAGACGAGAAGGCGACGTTCGAAAGCGTGACCGACGAGATATTCGGCGACGCCTCGAATGCGGCGACCTGTTCCGTGATGTCCGCCGATGTTTTTGCAACGCCTGAAAGCGTGATCTGGTCGCCGGACGCAAACGACATATTGGTATAGTAGATATTCCCCTCGGTATTCTGTTCCAGCCAGGTTAAAAATTGAGAGAAGAAAACGTGACCCTTGATCAAAGACTGAATGTTACTGATCTGCGAATAGAATGTGACAAGACTTGCCTCGTCCGATGCCGAAACCGACTGCCCCAATTTTTGGGCCTGTCCCTGCAGCGAAGAAAGCTGGGAATTCAAGTACGGCTCATAGCCGAACTTCAAACCGGCATAGATAAAAATAATAATGAAAAAAATGCTTCCGGCAAAAAGGATGATACCGGACGACCAGCCCGGAGATCGACTTGATCCCTGATTCAACTGTTGAACGACCTGCTGCGGGAGTGCCATAAGATAAGTATAAGATATTAGGCGAAAAGTGAAAAGTGAAAAAATTATTAAAGAATCTTTTACTTTGCCCCGATCAATTGGTAGTTTTCAGAAAGGACTCTCCGAAAGATATGTTTGCGGGACCGGATCTACGAAAGGAATTCCTTAAGGCCGAGACCGAGCGAAATCGGCATCACGGCGTTCAGCTCGCCCACGAGCGGCTCCATGGCGGCCGGATATTGGAACCGGGAAAAGGGGGATATTTTCACCGTCGGAAGACCGAGCGCACGTTCAACGTATTGTTCAAGACCAAGCAAATTGGCACCGCCTCCCGCAAGAACGACCCGTTCGGTTTTCCGCAAGCCCGGAAACTGTTCGCCATAGGAAAACTGCGCCTTCCTCACTTCATTCAGTATAACATCAAGGAACGGAAGCATAATGGTGGATAATTCGTAACTCGGCCCGGTACCCAAAACTCCCCGCTCTTTCTTCAATTCCTCGGCACGGAGCGGATTGATGTTCAAGCTCGATGCCAAAGCCTGCGTCAAAGAAGCACCGCCAAAATCGCTTTGCGTCGCCCACACCAAACTCCCCTTCTCCAGAAAAACAACACTGGTCGAACGGCTCCCGATATCGATAACCATGGTCGACGTCGGATCGCCGCCAAAGATCCGCGTCAGGCTCAAGCTTTCGATCTCGAGCGCGCGGAGCGTCAGTCCCGCCGCCGCAAACATCGCCTGATATTTCTTGATCTGTTCCTGAGGTACCGAGATCAAGAGTATTTTCTGATGAAAAAATCCCTTTTCATCTTCGAATTCGGCGACCTTAAGCCAGTCAAGCGCCACCTCGGAAAGCGGCAACGGAACATACTGCTTTGCCTGATAAACGATCGCATGCTCGATCTCGCGCGGTTCCATTCTCGGAAAATCAAGCACCGAAATGAACGCGGAAAAGAGAGGCAAAGACGCGACGACATCTTTTGTAGGTGTCCCCATCTCGCGAACCACCGTTTTCAAAAGATCGACGATCTCCGATTCGAATATTTTCAAGCTGCTCGTTTGGAGCGCCTGATTTTCCCGCGCAAGATATCCGCTCGATTCCAGGATGCCGTAATTCACGAGTTCCGGCCGATCCTTGCCGTTCCTCACTTCGGCAACCTTAATGGACGTCGTGCCGATATCGACGCCGAGATATGAAGGAAAAACTGTCCTCTGAAAAAAATTGAAAGGATTATCCATGAAATCAAAATTGCTTCTTTGTTATTATAGCATGAAATGCGTTGATATTATTTCAAAAATCCTTTTTCCGCCGCAATGCCTTGCCTGTGCAGTTCGGCTCGACTCGGGGGTTTTGTGCGAATCATGTCTTGAGGCGATCCCATGCTATACAACGCTCTTTTGCGCCCGCTGCGGCGCGAGGTCGCCCGAGGCAAGGAAGATATGCCATCGGGAAATGCCCTACCTGCTCGGTTCCGCGGGACCTTACGACAATGCAACGCTCAAGCTCTTGATCCATAATCTGAAATTTCGCGGCGTGCGGCAAGCCGCAAAGCCACTTGCGGTTCTTATCGCGCGCTATCTCGGGAAGATCCCAATTGATACCGGAAAGTTCATCCTCATCCCTCTGCCGCTTTCCTGCAAGCGGCGAAATGAACGCGGCTTCAATCAAGCGGCTGAAATCGCGAAATACCTCGCAGAGTACCTGTCCATCCAAATAAGAAGCGATATCCTGATGCGAAATCGCAATACCAAACCCCAGACCGAAACCAAGAACGCCGCAGAACGGCAAAAAAACATTCTTGGCTGCTTTTCGATCTCAAAACAGCGGGATATCTTCAGGAAGGACATTCTCCTCCTTGATGATGTCGTCACCTCCGGCGCAACGCTCGGAGAGGCGGCACGCGCGCTCAAAGCCGCCGGCGCTCGAAAGATCATCGCCATCACGGCAGCAAAGGCATAATGATGATTTTCCGTTCGATTCATAAATCTTAGATCGCTATTGTGCTACAATAAGCCTATGGCATCATCCGAGACAACATGGCAGGCGCCGGAATTCGAATATCGCCCCAAAAGCGTTTCGTGGTATTGGATATCGATCATCGTCTCGGCCTCAATCATTGCGTTCTCCATTTGGGAACGGAATTTCCTTTTTGGTATATTCATCGTTATCGCTGAAATCCTTCTGATCGCATGGGGCAACGAGACCCCCACGATCCTGGATTTTTCCCTGACCGAGCATGATCTTCTGATCGGCGCCGAAAAACACCACCAGATCAAACTTTTTGAGAACTTCAGCGTAAACGACCTTAACGACGATTGGATCGAGCTCTTTTTCACCTTCAAGACGAAGATCCGGGCACCGCTCAAGATATTAGCCCCAAAAGAAAAAACCGACGATATCCGGCAATGCCTCAAACCGGTCCTGCGCGAGGTCGAGTTCGAACCGTCGCTTCTCGATTCCCTTGAAAAAATCATCGGATTCTAATATGGTAAGAGGGTTATCCGTCCTCGTCGTTCAACGGATAGGACGCAAGATTGCGGATCTTGCAATCGAGGTTCGATTCCTCGCGAGGGCACAAAATTCATCTTCTTAAAAATTGATCAGGCGATATCCATGAAAATCTTCGGTGTTACCCTCATCGCTGTCATTATATTCGCCTTTGTCTTCTGGGGAGTTTTTTATTATTCCGCGCGCCTCTCAGGGGAAACGGTCACGCTACCACAGGAAACGCCGATCGCCGCTTCATCTTCTATAAAATCATCCACCAGGACGCAGGTCCCGACGACGACGATCCCTGAAAATTTTAAAGGACCCACCAGTACCCCTAGCATCATTGGCCCCAAAAGCAATCCTCCGAACTATTAGGAATCTTCTTTGCTGCGGTTGAAATTTTTCAAAGAATCAGTAGAATGACAAAGTGCTCGCTGCGGGTATCGTATAGCGGCTATTATGCGACCTTGCCAAGGTCGAAATACGGGTTCGACTCCCGTTACCCGCTCCGCAAAAAGAAAGCCGTCCGGTAAGGATGGCTTTCTTTTTGCGGAGCTTGATAATAGAAGTCGAACGCCGGAACTCAAATTTTCTGCTGAAAATTTGAGCGAGGCGGTATGCGAGCGGCAGCGAGTATTTGAGTCGCGGTGCGAAAATTAGTAGCAAGTCAAAAATAAATATTTATGCTCCCGTTACCCGCTCATCAAAAACATCCATCGTACGATGGATGTTTTTGATTTCAGTCCGGATCTGTTCTTCGCAACTGCATGAGACTTGAGCATCATCAATAAAAAATGTTACACTCAACGCCAACCGATCATCATGATAAAGCTCATTTCTCTGAATGTCGAAGGATCGAAGCACTGGGATCGCATCGATCCTTTTTTAGACGACCAGAATGCTGACGTCATCTGCCTACAGGAAGTCTTCGAAGAAGATCTGCTTCATATCGAACAGCGCCTGCGCATGCTGTCATTTTTTGCACCCATGACGCTGCGCCATTATGATTTCTCGGATGAAAGGTCTCCTTATAAAAAAATGGGGATCGCCATCCTATCGCGCCTGCCGATACTCGCGACAAAAACGCAATATTATCACGCGCCCGCGCAAGAGCTGCAGCATCTCGACAACAGCAACGAACACACCCAGGACGCCAGTATATGGCGTGCGCTTCTTTCGGTGAACATAGATCGCGATGGCGAAACGTTCACTATCGCAACCACGCACTTTACCTGGACGCCCGACGGTCTTTCGCGGGATTATCAATATACTGCCGCTCACGCGCTCCTTGCGCTCCTTGGAGAAATGCCCGATGTCGCGCTCTGCGGCGATTTCAACATGCCCCGCGGGATCAATGACGTCTATGAACTCTTTTCGAAAAAATATCGCGACGCCATCCCCGCCTCATACACTTCAAGCCTGGATTTAACGTTCCATAGGGCGAAAGATGATCCGCAGGCTGCGGAAGAAATCGCGAAATATATGGTCGACTATCTCTTTCTTTCAAAAGGATATGCCGCAGAAAATGTCCAGCTCCATTCAGGCGTCAGTGACCACTGCGCGATCATCGCTTCGTTATCGCCCGACGACAGAAGGGTTGTCATTCCCGCAAACGCAAGAATGCAAAAAGAGGGATAGCAACCTGGATCCCCGCATTCGCAGGGATGACAGATTGGCGGTTTTCATTATCCGCGGTGCACTCTGTCGCCCACGCGAACGCGTTTTGGAACCTTGATGCCGATCTGCTTGCCTTTCGGAGCTATCGTTATCGGCTTGTGGTCATATTGCATGGATTTGACCGGATGCTTGAAGTCGGTCGTGGCGCCCCTAAAATAAAGCACCGCGCCAAGCGGTACTTTTTCCCTGAACCGGACAATGGCAACACTGATCTCGTTATAGAAATGAGTCACAATGCCGATCGGCTTGTTGCTGTTCTTCTTCTTTTTTGTCGGCGCGGATTTTTTTACGACTCTCTTCGTGGTTTTCTTGGTAGCTTTTTTAACGGTTACCTTTTTCGCACGCGCCGGTTTCTTTTTCGCCGTTACTTTTTTTACCGGCTTTCGTTTCGGCGCTATCTTCTTTTTTAAAACCTGCTTTGTTTTCTTTTTCATATTATTACTGTGTCACTCCAAATGCCGATTCCTTCTGTCGTTCCCGAAGCAAAACTTCTTTATTCTATCCCCAGCTCATCTTCCTCCTTCTTAAGCATAGCGACCACCTTTTCGAAGAGCGCCTTGGGGTCAGTATCGAAAACGACCTTTCCCATGCCGCGATGCGCATCTTCGAGTATTTTTTTAATATCATCCGTCGTTCCGCCAGTGCCAAGAAGAACACCTTGCGGTTTTCCATCCTCGAAGGCGTCCGTGAACTCATTGAGCGTTCCGATCCTGCCGCCGACATAGATGACGGCATCCGCCGAACGGGTAAAGATGAGGTTGCGTTCGGAATATCCGCCGCCGACATAGATGATAAGATCGTGGTAATCAACGGGAAGGTGGTATACCTGTACATGCTCGCGCTTGGTCGCGGCAGGAGAAATACCAATGACGATCCCGCCGGCTTCCTTCGCGCCCTTCGCAGCCCAATATGGCGCGCCCGTCGTGGCGCCATCCACCATCACCATGCCGGCTTCCGCGATAAGACGCCCCAATAGTTCGACCTCGGGCATCTCGTTCGCATTCATGAATTCCGTCTCCGCCGCGCCCGAGACCGCGATTTTAAATTTTAAATGATAATCAGGATTCATAATGATATTCTTTTTTATTTTGTTGTTGATGCCATTCCGAACTCCATGAGAAATCTTGGTTTTATTTTATCTTTTTGAGATGTCTCGCCGGGTTCGGCATGATGGCTTTTTACAGCTCCACTTCTTCTCCTAATGTCGGCACCTCGGATGCGATCGCGAGGTCGTCGCGGATCTTTGCCGCGAGGACTTCGCTGGACGCCTGCTCGCCCTGCACGACAAAAACTTTCTTCAACGTTCCGCGCGACGTCCTGAGCCACGAGAGAAGGTGCGGCTGGTCGGCATGTGCCGAAAATCCCGGGATGTTCACTTTTTTGCATCGCACCGGAACGGTCGTACCGAAGATCGAAACCTCCGGCGCACCCTCAAGGATCCTTCTGCCAAGCGAATCCTCCGCCTGATAGCCAACGAACAGAATCGTGCTCCGCGGATCGGGGAGATAACGGATCTCGTGATGAAGGATGCGGCCGCCGTTCGACATGCCGGCACCTGCCATGATGATCTTCGGCGGTTTGATATCGTTGATGCGTTTCGATTGTTCGGTCGTGAGCGTAAGCTGGAGCTCCGGAAAATTCAGAATATCATCACCGCCGCGCTCAAGTATCTGAACGTCCTTATTGAAATAGCTTTCATACTTTTCATAGACGGCGGTGAGCTTGATCGCCAGAGGACTGTCGATGAAAACAGGCACTATAGGGATGCGGCCCTGCTCGAAAAGCTGATGGAGGAAAAAGAGAAGGTCCTGCGTGCGCTCCATGGCGAATGTCGGGATCATGAGCGTTCCGCCCGCCGCGACCGTATCCTCGATCGCGCGCTCCAAAAGATCGCGGCGCTCCGCCACGTCTTCATGCACGCGGTCGCCATAGGTCGATTCGATCAGGC
>CAZWWZ010000014.1:0-13380 GCA_964637795.1 uncultured Candidatus Saccharibacteria bacterium
CACCAATGCCAATATCGTACTTTCCGAAACGACGAGCGATGTTCAGGTCGACGTCGGTTTCGGCTGCGTATGTATTGAACCAGGTTGATGGTGTGACGCCGGTGGAATTCCAGATGGTGGCCGTCAGATTGGTCTTGCCGGTTTTGTGTGCGACGTCCAGTTCCTGCTGGACGACGGTTTGATTTGCGGACACTGCGCAAACCGTCGTGCCGACATACCGGTTTCCGGCAATGGCACTGTAGTTTCCCGACCACTTCGGGGTCGGGGCGACCGTAGCATCCTGCGCATGAACACTTGCTACGAAGAAAGAGAATACAACGGCGAGTACGACGATCCGACGCATGGAGTCTCCTTAAAAATATCGAAGCCTGAACTTTCAAGTTTCTGGATTTATTTTAACATATATAAATTTATTAGTCAATATCCCGCGAAGGAGATTTTTCCGATATAGTTACTCATATGGGTAGCTATGCTGCGGTTCCGGAAGAGGTTTCCGATATTTGTGCCACGCTTGCGAAAGCGGGTTTTGAGGCCTATCTCGTGGGAGGTTGTGTGCGCGACATGATCTTAAAACGGAAACCGAAAGATTGGGATATCGCAACGAACGCGAAACCGGAAGAAGTGCAGAAATTATTTCCAGACAGTGTGTATGAGAATGATTTCGGGACGGTGATCGTGAAAACGGAAAAAGAAAGAGAAAAGATTGGAAGCACGGACCCTCGCCTCCGCGAGGGCGACAAAGAAGATCAGGAGAGCTACAGGAAGAACGACGAAGAGGAAAACAAGAAAATAAAATCGGTTGAGGTTACGACCTATCGCATTGAAGGGAAATATTCCGACAAGCGGCATCCCGACGAAGTAAGATTCGCAAAGACGATCGAAGAGGATCTTTCGCGCCGCGATTTCACGGTGAATGCGATGGCGATGAAAATATCGGAGGATCATGAAATCGTCGATCCGTTCTTTGGGGAGGAAGACATCAAGAGGAAATCCATCCGCGCGGTCGGGGACGCAGAAGAACGGTTCCGCGAGGACGCGCTCCGCTTGATGCGCGCGGTGCGGTTCGCCGTGGAATTGGATTTTGAGATCGAACTCAACACGCGGCGCGCGATAGAAAAATTGGCGGGCGGGCTTGAGGAGATCGCGAAGGAACGCATTCGCGACGAGTTCGAAAAAATGATCATGACGCCACAGGCCGCGCGCGGGATCCTGCTGCTTGAGGAGCTTGATCTTTTGCGTTATGTCCTGCCGGAACTTCGCGAGGGGATCGGCGTCGGCCAGAACAAGCATCATATTTACAGCGTGTTCGAGCACGATGTGAAGGCGCTCGATTACACCGCAAAGCAGGGCTATTCGCTCCCGGTGCGGCTCGCGGCGCTCCTGCATGACGTCGGTAAGCCGCGCGTGAAAGCCGGCGATGGGCCGGATTCCACGTTCTATCAGCACGAATATGTGAGCGCAAAGATGACGGTGCAGGCGCTTGACCGCCTGCGATTTCCGAAGGATCTCGTGGACCGGATCGCGCATCTCGTACGGCGGCACATGTTTCACTACAATGTCGGTGAGATCTCTCCGGCGGGCGTGCGTCGGTTCGTTGTGCGCGTGGGATCCGAAAACATCGATGATCTTTTGAAAGTGCGCGAAGCCGATCGCATCGGTTCGGGCGTCAAAAAAGCGGTTCCTTACAAATTGCGCCATCTGCTTTTTATGATCGATAAAGTGAAGCGGGATCCGCTTTCGCCGAAGATGCTCAAGATAACGGGCGATGACGTGATGCGGGAACTTGCTTTGCCGGAAAGCCGGCGCGTCGGCTGGATCCTCGCGGCGCTCTTTGACGAGGTGCTCGACGATCCGGAACGCAATAACCGCGATGAGCTTATCCTGCGCATGAAGAAGTTGAACACGCTCACCGATGATCAGCTTGATCTCCTTGCGGAAAATGCGAAAAATAAAAAAGACGAACTGGAAGGCGAGGCTGAGGAGGAAATGAAAAAACAGCATCACGTATCGTAGGCGCGTTCAAAAGACATCCATCCGTCATTCCGAGTTTGCGAGGAATTTCATGGAAACGACAAAGATGGAACCGTTCGATTGATAAATCGAATATTCTGTTTTATACTATTTCCAATGTCTGTTTTCCGCGACGAGAAGATATGGCGGTGGGTGACGAACTTATGGACGATCGCATTCGTCCTTTTTTTAATCGCAGATTTTTTTATGAAAAATGGCTACGATTTTCTCATTGCGCCGTTCAGCGTCGTCTATGTCGGTGTATTGAGTATCTATGCCGGAACAAAGGAATTCGATCGTTGGTACGATTTTCATGAAAGCCGTCATCCCGGCGAGTGGTTCGTGATCGGCTGGACAGCCGTCATTTTGGGACTCACGGTCTGTTCTCTGTTTCTGGGAAAAGGATATGTTGTTTCTCCTGAGGCCGTGGCGGATTATATCATGGTGCTATCGGTTTTCGCGCTCACGCAAAAATCGAAACAGCTGCACCACAAAAAAAGGACACGGCGATAGAATCCGGGATAGACAGAATTTCTTAAGTGCGCTTTAATAGACGGGCCGAGGTATTGGCGACTTCGGGCCGTAGTATACCGGTAGTACATGCGCTTCGGGTGCGTAAAGACCGGGTTCGATTCCCGGCGGCCCGACCAAACAAAAAAGAACTCCGTTTTTCGGAGCTCTTTTTTGTTTGGTCCTGGATTGTGCCGGGGATCGAACAGCGGAGGGGGTCGGGGAACCGCGTTCGGTTCCCCGTGTCGGAGAGTATTGAGAACCGAGGGTTCTCAAAAAATGTCGCGGATGCAACATTTTGTTCGCTTCCCGGCGGCCCACAACTTCGATTTTCCGGTTTTCCGGAAGATATACAAGACAACAAAAGACATCGTTCCGAGGGTATGCGAAGACGAACCCTTCAGAACGATTTCTTTTGCTGTCTTATCGTAATAATCTTTCGGAAAAGAAAGTCTCTGTTCATGAAAATCACAAAACGTAGCTGAGTTTTGTGATTTTTGAAAGTATAAGAAAACTATTTTCTCGTCGGCTCATTCGGTAGAATAAGCCGATCGTTTTGGAATTTTTCATATATTTTGCTATGATATTCCAATGACCATTGATGAATTCCAGAAGATGGATCTGCGGGTCGGCAAAATTCTTTCGGCCGAGCGCGTGGAAGGTTCCGAAAAGCTTTTGAAACTGTCGGTCGATATCGGAGAACCGCGCCAGATACTTTCCGGCATCGCGAAATCTTACGCGCCGGAGGATCTTGTCGGTAAGGAGGTTGTTATCATCGCGAATCTTGATCCGCGCATGATGATGGGCCTTGAAAGCCAAGGGATGATCCTTGCGGCGCACGGCGAAAATGGCGAGCCCGTTATGCTCGCGGTCGAACGAGACGTTCCGCCCGGCGCGAAAATAAGTTAAAAAAGAATCGTCATCCTGAGCTTTGCAAGGGATATCGATGCTTAAAAATTCGGCGAGATTCCTCGCAAGCTCGGAATGACCAAAATAAAAATCATGCAAAAGAAGATAATCATCACCATTTGTTTTGCCATAGTGGTTGTCGGTCTTGTTTGGGTGGGTGCTTGGTATGAATCCCGTGAAGAGCAAAAGAACAATGAGGCACAATCGCAACAGGGAGCCGCGCTCATTGCCCAAGAAAAACAAACTCAAAATACTATCATGCAAGAATTAAAAATAACTGACGATGTGGTGGGTACGGGCGCTGAGGCACAGACCGGAGATACGGTAAACGTGCTTTACTCGGGTTCGCTTGATAATGGTACGGTATTTGATGCCTCGGCCAAACATGGCAATCAGCCATTCAGTTTCAAGCTTGACGCCGGCGACGTCATTAAGGGGTGGGATCTTGGTGTGGTTGGTATGAAGGTCGGCGGTAAGCGGGAACTTGTGATCCCGCCGGAACTTGGCTATGGCGCCTCGGATTACGGACCGATTCCGGGAAATTCAACATTGCATTTCACCGTGGAACTTCTTTCGATAAGCACAAGTTCCGCTTCCACGACGGGACAATAAATAAAGTTCGTTCGAGAGTGCTATAATCAATAAGTGGAAAAGAACGATCTTTTAAGAAAAAATGCGGCAGGTCAGGCGTTCCTGTCGACCATTCTTCTTATTGGCGGCGTTATGATCGTGATCGCGGCAACGGTTGCGGTACTTGCCGCGACGTTCGTGGATAGCGGTTATGGTTTGCAGGCATCGGAGAAGGCGGAGGCCGTCGCAACGGCGGGCGTAAATGATGCTTTTCTCCGATTGGTCCGCAATACGTCATTCACGTCTGGGGGATATTCCGTGACGGTTCCGAATGGCACTGCAACGGTTTCCGTGATGCAGGGATCGGGTTCTGCCGCCGGTCTCGATACGGTATTTTCTGCGGCGACCGTAAGCGGCCGTACGCGCAAGATAAATGCGGTGTTCGGGATCAGCTCTTCGACAGGGCAGGTTGTATCGATTTCTTGGCAAGATGTCCAATAGCGAAAAGAAAATAAAAGCGGGATTAGGAAAGGCGGGAGGCATCGTGGACAGGATGATGCGCCTTTTGCGCATTCGTCCTGTCACGGGTGGCCTTGAAATAACCGATCAGCTCTTGCGGCTTGCCTATTTCGATGGTGCGGCATGGCAATTTCGCGCTGTCCGCATTGAACCCGGGGTTTCCGAGGGAGGGAAGATAAAAGATGAATTTGCGTTCGCTGCGGCGCTTGCAGCACTTCGATCCCAAATACCTGAGCTGGCGAAAAAGGGCAGCATCATGAACGTGGTTGTCTCTCTCGGTGCGGCCTCGATCTATAATCAGGTTTTCAACCTGCCGATCATTACGGGAGAAGGCTTTGATACGGCGATGCGGTTGAACCTGCAGATGTCTTCTTCGGTCGACGCCGCGGACGCATATTCCGGATGGGAGATCATCAATCGAAACGAGTCGCTCGGGAGGGTCGAGGTGCTCGGTGCGTTTGCGGATCGCGCGATGGTCGATGCGATGACCAATATTCTTTTTTCTGCCGGATTCGTCACGGTTGCCGTGGAGTCGAAGGCGCTCGCCGTGGCTCGGACATTGCGCGAGTACGCATCGGGAATGGATTTCGAGAAGCCTTATCTTGCCGCTATCATCGACGATAGCGGGCTTGATTTCATTATTCTCCGCCATGGACGGCTTTGTTTTGAATATATGAGTCCGTGGCGTGATATTTCTGATGAGAAAGGAGAAATAACATTGGATAAATTCAAGCAGACTTTCACGCTCAATTTACATCAAGTCGTCAATTTTTATCGCCAGCATTGGAAAAAGCCCATTACCGCCATCGGGCTTTCGGGAGGATTTTTCGTCGACGAGGCCCGTGCGATCATAGGAGAGACGGAGCCGATGCCGGTGTTTATACTTGAAGACTCGCTCGGCGGCACCGTTCCTGATGCGTGGACCGTAGCATTAGGGTCGGGATTGCGTGCGGCGACGCCAAGAAGCAAGGATCGGGAGATAACCTTCCTTGGCGAGGGTGCAAAAGAGCTTTTCGAAGACAGCGGAATGCTTGATTTTCTGTCGTTCTGGCGCGTAGCGGTTCCGGTTGTTTTTGGCATCCTGGTTGTTGCGTTCGCCGTTACCGACGTTTTTCTACGGACTACGGAAAATAGCGCGGCGACATATTCTGCATCCGTCATCTCCGTAGGGTCAAATACCAAGAGAGAAATGGCAGATCTTGTATCGCAGGCAAACGCATTCAACAGCACGGTCAGCATGATCGCCTCCGTGGAATCGTCCTTATCGCCGCGCTACGTTCTTATTCAGGCTATTTCAGATGCAGCGGCGAGTAGCAGCGTGTCTCTTACGCGCATCACGCTCCAATCCGATACTACGCCGATTTCGGTATCTGGAGAGGCACAATCAGAAGATGCGATTCTTGCATTTAAATCGGCCATAGAAAATACTCCGAATTTCAGCTCAATAAATCTTCCGCTTAACGGAATTCAAGGAAGCGAGTCGTCATATTCGTTTTCCATGACATTCTCCGAGAACGGATCTGCCGCAAGCGGTAAATAAGCGGACCTTATCAGGGCTCGACCCCGGGAAACGGAAATGCGGGTAGAACCGTTGTTTTTTTTGGCTTTTTCTGCTAAAATTTACGAGTTATGTCAAATGAGCAGAAAATAACGGAGAAAAAGCAGAGACCGCCGATCGTCGTCGTGATGGGGCATGTTGACCATGGCAAAACGACGCTTTTGGATCGTATTCGCAAGGCAAATGTCGCCGCCCGTGAGGCAGGGGGTATTACGCAGGCAGTGGGTGCTTATGAAATCGTCCGGAACGGCCGAAAGATAACGTTCATCGATACGCCAGGTCATGAAGCTTTCAGTGCTATGCGTTCGCGCGGAGCCCAGGTTGCGGACGTCGCTATTCTTGTGATCGCCGCTGAAGAGGGCGTGAAACCACAGACAGAGGAGGCGATTAAGATTCTTGAAGATACCAAGACCCCATTTGTCGTGGCGATCAATAAGATCGATAAGACCGGAGGGAATATTGATAAGGTAAGAAATGATCTCATGGGCAAGAATGTGTTTCTTGAGGGATACGGAGGACAGGTGAGCTATCAGGGAATTTCCGCAAAGACCGGCGATGGCGTTGACGCCCTTCTTGATCTCGTGCTTCTTACGGCGGACATGGAGGATCTTTCGTATGATCCTGCGGCGATGGCAACAGGATATGTTTTGGAAGCTCGGCGTGATCCACGGCGCGGGCTGGAAACGAGCGTGATCGTGAAAAATGGCACGCTCCATCATGGCGATCTGATCCAGACAAAAAGCGCGAATGGGAAGGTGAAGATCCTCGAAGATTTTTTGGGTCAGGCAGCGGACTCTCTCGAACCGTCCGCGCCCGCGATCATCATCGGGTTTGAAACCCTTCCGTCGGTGGGCGAAGAATTTTCGGTGGGCATGACCATTGATCGGCATTCGTCAACCGCCAAGACGGTTCAGAAGGTTTGGAAGGCAGGCGGGGGGAAAGCCAATGGAAAGGAATTGAATCTGATCCTTAAGGCTTCGGATGAAGGTTCGCTCGAGGCGCTTGCGAGCGTCCTTGCGGCAATCGGCGAAAAGGATGAAAAAGGCATTGCTGTCGTTGATCAATCGGTCGGCGACATTACGGATGGCGACGTGAGAAATGCGCTCGCAACCAATGCGGCGATCATCGGTTTCAAGGATCGTGTCGAAAAAGGATCGCAGAACCTTGCCGAAGCGCAGAGGGTCACGATCATCACCTCGAAGATCGTTTACGAGCTTGCAGATGCCGTTTCGGAGTTTTTGGCCGGGAAACGAGGCCCTCAGGCTATCGGGAAGCTTGAAATACTTGCTCTTTTTAACCAGGAAAAATTGGAAAAACAGCTTGTCGGCGGTCGTGTGACGGAGGGCGTCGTTCGCGGTAAAGCTTCATTTGAACTGCTGCGTAAATCAGAGAGCGGGACGGAGGAGGCGATCGGTTCCGGAAAGGTTCTTGGGTTGCGCGAGAAGAAATCGGAGATCACACAGGCGGAAACAGGAAAGGAAATAGGTGTCCTTGCAAACGTCAGTGCGGCAATTGCCGTCGGTGACGTTCTTGTGATCAAGAAGTAATTTTGCCGTCGCGCTCGCCTTCGAGGGGCTCGGGATAAACTCCGGCGGATCCAGAAGGGAAAGAGATCTAGATTCCCGCTTTCGCGGAAACGACAGAGATCAAGATGATGACTGAGGCTTCTCCGATAAGAGAAAGTGGTTTAAAATAAGAGAAACAATAAAAATTCTCATGAGATTTTTTCGTTCAGAACGGGTGGGTAGCGTCATTCAGGAGGAGCTTTCAAAAATGATCATCCGGGACATTGAACTGTCCGGCGGTCTCATCACGATCGTTGGCGTTTCGGTCGACAAAAAGCTGGACCACGCGCAGGTTCATGTGAGCGTGATACCGGCATCCGCGGAAGCGCACGCGCTCCGCGTTCTCAATATGAAGATCGGCGAATTCCAGCACGCGCTCAATAAGAAAATGAACATCCGGCCGATGCCGTTGATCTCGTTCGCGATCGATCGTGGCAACGAAAATGCCGCCCGCGTGGACAGGTTACTGAAACAGGAATAGAAGCCATGGATATAAAATCCTTATTAGAATCGCCATGGCGTGAATACGGCCTCGCGATGCTCGTGGTTTTAGCCTTGGGGCTCGATTTTTTTTGGCCGCAGGCAACATGGTTTCTCGTTGCGGCGGCGGCGCTCGGTTCGTTGCCGACGATATTCGGTGCATGGAGATCGATCGGGCACGGAAAGATTAATATCGACACGTTCAATCTATTCGCCCTTGGGATCTCTTTTGCGACCCGCGAATTCCATTCCGCCGCCTTCATTGTTTTGATGCTTGATTTTGCCAGCTTGCTTGATTGGCGCACGGCATCGCGGGCACATGACGCCGTGAAGACATTGCTTCAGTTGAAACCGACGCAGGCTGTGCGCGAAGAAGACGGAAAAACGAAACAGATTTCGATTGAGGAAGTTCGTGTGAACGATATTTTGATCATCGAGGATGGCTCGCGCGTGCCTGCTGACGGCGTGGTTATCTTTGGGGGCGGGCTTCTCAATGAATCATCGGTGACCGGCGAATCGGTGCCGATCGAAAAGTCGATCGGTGATCGGCTGATTGCGGGAACTTTGAACGAATCGGGGACGATGAAGATGCGGGTCATGCGTGCTGGCGAGGATTCGACGCTCGAGCAGATGGCAAAACTTATCCGTGGAGCACAGAAGGACAAATCGCGCTCCGAACGGCTTGCCGACCGCTTCGCGGAGATCTTTTTGCCGGTAGTGCTCGTGATCGGCGTGATAACGTATATCCTGACAAGGAATATTTTAATGACTGCAGCGCTCTTTCTGGTGGCCTGCGCCGATGATATGGCGGTCGCGATCCCGCTTGCCATTACGGCGTCGATCGGTCAGGCGGCGAAGCGTGGCGTTATCGTGAAAGGCGGCGAGTGGCTTGATAATCTGGGGAAGATCAATGCGTTAGTGCTCGACAAGACGGGAACGCTTACCTACGGGAAGTTCGCATTTCGTGACGTTGTGTTCCTTGCGGATATCGCACCAGAAACATTTTGGCGTGTCGTCGGTTCTGCGGAAAAATTTTCCGAACATCCGGCGGGAAACGCAATCTGGAAAGAGGCGGAAAAATGTGCAAGGGATATTCCCGACCCCATCGATTTTAAGACGTACAAAGGGAGTGGCATCGTGGCAAAGACCGCGAGCGGCGAAGTGGCGATCGGAGATGAAAAACTTTTTACCGAACTTGGTATTGCGATACCGCAGGATATTAAGGAAAAATTGCAGCAGGAGATGGATGATCACGCAGGAACGACCGTGGTCGTATCTCTTGAAAAGAAAATAGTCGGATTTTTGTCGGTTGCGGATGTACCGCGCACAGAAGCGAAAGAAAGCATCCTGCGATTAAAACAGCTTGGCGTACGCAATGTCACGATGTTCACTGGCGATAACGAGATTGTGGCGAAACGCGTTGCCGTCGAGCTTGGTATGGATTCTTATAAGGCATCCATGTTACCCGATGGCAAACTCGCCGAGCTTGAAGTTTTGGAAAAGGCAGGACAACGGACGGCGATGGTGGGCGATGGCGTGAATGACGCACCGGCCTTGGCGCGGGCGGATGTCGGTATCGCGATGGGTTCCGGCGGTACGGCGGTCGCGGTTGAATCGGCGGATATCGTCATTCTGACCGACAACCTTGCGCGCATTCCCGAGATGGTAGTGCTTGGTCGCCGCACCGCGTCGGTGATCAAGTGGGACGCGATCATCTGGTTCGTAACCAATATTGTTGGTTTTGCATTAGTCTTTGCGCATGTTCTAAATCCTGCGCTTGCGGCATTCTATAATTTTGGAACCGATTTTCTGCCGCTCCTGAACTCGGTTCGACTTTTTAAGAAAAAATAGGAACAATAATGAAGTAGAGAGATAATATATGAAAGCCATCATTGAGATTCCGAAAGGTGATAGTTGGCGGCGGCATATCAAAATATAGAAGCTGCCCGCCGACAATTTTTAAAAGATAAATAAATGAAGATTCTCGTCTTTGCAAAACCAAGTGCTCGGCGAGCAAAGATCGAAAAAATGGGAAATATCATTCCGGGGTTCGATGCGTGTTTTTCGATCGCCATAAAAGAACCAGCTCAGGATGATCGCGCGAATAGTGGGGTCGAATCCGCATTCGCGGAATATTTTCACGTTCCTGTTCTTTCCGTAAAGATCATATCCGGAAAAACGGCTCGCAAAAAAATAGTCCTCATTGAAAAGCCGATTTGAGATAAGTTCTGGCAATGGCGCGATTTTTTGCGCCGGACTTTTTGTTTTCCGGTAAAACTCACTGATATTATGTTTTTCCAATGGGATTTTATGGCAGATAGCCGAGCGGCTGGAGCGTTTTGATGATCGCGTCGCTTGCGACAGAGCCGGAATTCGTGCGATTATCCCCGATAAAGAACGTAACGAGGCCGATGACGTATCCCCGCCAGATCAAGGGAGATCCGGAGCGACCGTGCGCTATCTCCATGTCGGTCTGGATGACAAGGGGCATGTCATTGTAGAAATTATCGCCACCGCTTATGTCGGTCACATTACCCACGCTTCCCGTCATGGTGAGCGTCGAAAAGAAATTGCCCTGACCGCTTGTGACATCTCCCGGAAATCCGTAGGTGAGAACATTGCCGGGCAGCGTGGTTGATGCCGTGACGTAGGGATCGATCGCAAGGAGCGTTGCGTAGGGGAATGAACTTGGAACGGATTTTATGCCGAACGTCGGACCGTTCGCCGTAACTCCCGTGATGCGGAGAACGGCGAAATCCGCGAGATCATTTTCTTCGGCGTCGGTGTCATGTGAAACATATACGGGTTGGGCCGTATAACCGAGTACGGGAATTTGAACATAGGGATTCAGGGATTGTATCTCGCTCACCGAAGGCAGTAATGTCCCTGTCGGCAGTTGTCCGACCTCGCAATGATCGAGGGAGTAGCTCAAGATGACGGAAATCGGATTTCCGTTGCTGTCCTGCAGAGTCGTCGTCTCCGACGGTTGTTCGATGATGTGCCGATTGGTGAGAATATTGCCATTGGCATTTATAATGACGCCCGAGCCGCGCACCTCTTCTTGTTCCGAAAATGTTTGGTTGGCGCCATCCGTAGGATCTGTTGCGGTTACGTTGTAGTAGCACAGAATACCCACCAGCGCCTGCGGATCGAATGTTGTTTGCTGAGGAAGCGTCGGGGTGGTCGCTACGATCGGTGTCGTCGTCGCCGTTGTGACCGTCGGGGAGGTAGTTTCTGCGGCAAGCTGCTGCTCGAGGAGCGCGAGTTCCTGGAGCAGGAGCGAAAGCAATTGCTGTGCCGCCTGATTGGAAAGAGGGGTCGTTGCGGCTTGTGCCGGCATGGCCACGAGGGAGAATGCGATCATGGCGCCGATGATGCCGGAGAACAATTTTCTCATAGTTATTTAATGATACTACCTTTTGGAGCATTTAGGTTTTTCCGGTGCAGTTGAGGGTGAATGGGCGTTTTTATGCTGAAAAGGGTGAATTTTCTCGGAATCTATGAAGGACGGATTTTAATGACTGGCAATCTTGACATGAGATTGCTAACACATATAATTTAGATATGCTTACGGAGCGAGGGGAACAGATATTACAGGCCGTTATCCAGGGATTTATCGATACCCGCGAGCCAGTGAGCTCGGGTTGGCTTTATAACCAGTATGATTTCGGCATCAAGCCGGCGATGATCCGTCTTGAACTCGATGCCCTGGAGGGTGAAGGGTATCTTGAGCAACCTTATCACTCTGCGGGTCGAATCCCGACAAACGCCGGCTATGAGCTTTTTGCGCGGCATTTTTTGCAGGTGGAGGCCGAGGCGTTCCGTGAAACGATGTTGCACCAGCTTTTTTTGCGGGCGGCATGGATGGACCTTGCCGAAGAGATGTCGGATGAACTTGGCATTTTAGGCGTCATTGCGGATGTCGCCCATGATGCGATCTATAAAACCGGGCTCGACGAGCTTGTGGAACATCTTGATTGGAACGATCGCGAGGGGATCCGTTCGGTGATCCGCGATTTCGAGGCAGTGGATGAACGTGCGCCGCGGGCAGCAGAAAAGATCGGTGCTGGTCCGCAGGTTTTCATCGGCAAAAAAAGTCCCGTGACAAAAAGCGAACAGCTTGCCGTGGTCGGCGGCAATTACAAAATAGGAGATGCAACGGTGTCGGTCTTTGCGATCGGCCCGAAATGCATGGACTATAAAAAAGCGATCAGGATATTTAAAAACCTTTAAAAAAGTCATCGTCCGCCTCTGCGGGGGCGACTCAAAAATAAAAACCATGGACGAACCACAAAAACAAAACGATCAGACAGAAGAGGATTTGCCGGTTGCGGATGCGAGCGCATTGGAAACGAAGCTTGCGGAAGCCGAAAAGCAACGCGATGAATATCTTGCCGGTTGGCAACGCGCGAAGGCGGATTTCATCAATTATAAAAAGGATGAGATGGCGCATCTTCAGGAAGCGATGAAGTATGGCAGCGAAGATCTTATAAAAGACCTGATCTCGGTGATGGATAATTTCGATCTTGGCCTCCGTGCGATGGAAAAAGCGGGGCCGGTGGAAAAAGGCATTTATCTGATCCGTTCGCAGATCGAAGATATTTTAAAAAAGCGGGGACTGGAAAAGATAGAAATAAAAGTTGGTGATGTGTTCGATCCGGCCATGATGGAGGCGATGACCGAGGTGGAGAGCGATCTGCCACACGGTACGGTGGTCGAGGAAATTGAGCCGGGTTACCGTTTACATGAAAAGGTCCTGCGGGCAAGTCGGGTGATAATCAGTAAAGGAAAGGCATGATCCGTCATTCCGAGCTTGCCGAAAAATCTTTTTCCAGAGAGATCCTTCGTGGGCTCAGGATGACACAATAACGTAAAGTCGGATTAAAAATATTAAATAAAAACTATGGCTAAAATAATCGGTATTGACCTTGGTACGACAAATTCTGCGGTGGCGGTGATGGAGGGCGGCGAGCCGAAGATCCTGGAGAACTCCGAGGGCAATCGGACGACGCCGTCGATCGTTGCGGTCTCGAAAACGAATGAGCGGCTTGTGGGCTTGCTTGCGAAGCGGCAATCGGTGACGAATCCGAAGAATACGATCTTTTCGGTGAAGCGTTTGATGGGCCGCAAGTTTGCCGATCCGGAGGTTCAGAAGGATAAGGCGTGGCTTCCGTACGATATTCAGGCGGGTGCGACGGGCGGCATCGAGGTGAAGATGGGCGACAAATGGTATTCGCCGGAGGAGATATCGGCGGCGAT
>CAZWWZ010000015.1:0-12594 GCA_964637795.1 uncultured Candidatus Saccharibacteria bacterium
ATAAGAAACGTCCGAATCAATATCACCGCAGCAACAGCGATGATGGCGATCTCAAGGATTTCAAGAAGGGAAGCTAAGAATTTTCTCATGCAGTGGGAATGACTATCTTCAATGTCTTTTATTATAGAGGCGGTTATGGAATAATCAAGGCATGAGACAAGATTCCCCGGAGCTGCGGGAAGTTTTTGAAAAAAAACGGAGCGAACTTCATTCGGAGAATAACACCAGGGAAGAACTCTCAAGGCCATTTCTCGCCGTCGGCCTCGGCAATCCCGGAGCATCATACGAAAATACCTATCATAATGCGGGGAGGATACTGCTTGAATCGGTCGCGGCGATATTCTCCGGAAGCAACGCGCTCACCTGGAAAACCTATAAAAGAATCTTTACCTACGCACAGAGCGGTGAATTGATATTCGTGGAGCCAATGACCTTCATGAACGAATCCGGCAGGGCGGTTCGCGAGGCAGTTCGAAAATTCAACGTTTCGCCGGAAGACGTTATCATTTTCCATGATGACAGCGATCTTCCGCTCGGCACCTGGAAGATCTCACGCGAGCGCGGAGCAGCCGGACATCATGGCGTGGAATCGATCATCGCCGCGCTTGGCGTAAACAGTTTCACTCGCGTTCGCGTGGGTATTCGCCCCAAAGAAGAACACGGCAGGAAAAAAGCCGAAGAGTTCGTTTTAAAACCGATCACAAAAACAGCTCGCGCGCTTCTTGACAGCATTTCCGAGGATATCGCCAGAAAGCTTATGGAGCGGTAAAATAGTCCTATCATGAAAACAGCGACTGTTCTTACGTGGCTTCTTGCCTATCGCTACGTTATCCTATTCCCTCTCGTCGTCATTGTGGGGCCGATCGTCACGATTCTCGCGGGATTTCTTGCGTCACTCGGCCAATTCAATCTTTTTATCTGCTTCCCTCTTATTGTTGTCGCGGACGTTTTAGGCGACGTTATCATGTATGCTCAAGGCCGTTGGGGTGGAAAACTGGTCGTCGAACGATGGGGGCGCAATTTCGGTATCAAACCCGAAGTGATCGGACGGCTGGAAACACATTTCAAAAAACATCCCGGGGGTACGCTCATTTTCGGGAAGATCTCTCACTTCCTGGGCGGCCCTGTCCTCATTGCCGCCGGCATGGCCCGCATGCCACTCTCAAAATTCCTCTGGTTCAATTTCCTGGGAACCCTGCCGAAATCGCTCATTCTGCTTCTTATCGGATTCTATTTCGGCCAAGCGTATGCAACATTCGACAAATTCTTTAAATTCGCCGGATGGGCCGCTATCTTGCTTGTGATACTTTGCCTTATCGTTTACATCCCCCTATCGAAATTCGTCAAAAAATATCTGAAGGAAGAATGATCGAACCGTCCGTCGCTTCAGCTCCCGAAAGATCCGGAGCCGGGATCGAATCTTGCCGAACCATGGATCGCGCCTCCTCGGCGCCACGGCACGGGAGCGAAATGATAAAATAAACTGACATGGACTTTTCTCCTGAAAAAAAACGGGTCATGACGGACAAGGGCGATATTTATTATTTCGCCGCCGGTCCGGAAGGAAGCAATCAGACCGTGATATTGCTTCATGGTCTTTCATCGAACCACACCACCTGGCTTACGCTCATGGAAAAACTCGCCGCACAGGGTATCCGGTCCATCGCACCCGATCTTCGCGGGCACGGTTTTTCCGATAAATCAAAAAGGAAAGAGTGGTACACCCTGCCCGTCTTTGCGGAAGACGTCCATCTGATCGCCAAACAGGAACGGTTGCAGGAATTCGACATGGTGGGATACTCGTTCGGAGGATATGTTTCTCTTGCATACGCCGCAGCGAATCCCGGGATGCTTCGCAGGCTTGCCTTGGTAAGCACGAATTTCATGAATCCCCTGCATTACCAAACTCTCTCACCCGCCGCCCCGATACTTGCGAAATTTTTCGACGGCCTTGCATGGTTCAGTTATCCGCAACGCCGCACGCATTATCATTATTTCGAACAGGGAAAATCAACCGGCTATTTTGAATCGACGTTCACGGGACTGTTCACCATGCCGCTCTCGGTGAATTTTTGGACTCTTGCCCAGACTCTGCGGCTCGATCTCTCGGAATCGCTCCCTCTTATCGCCTGCCCTACGCTCATTGTCCGGAGCATGACCGATCCCTACCTCACCGAACAAGAGGTGGCGGATATGTCACGCAAGATAAAAAACGCACATGCGGTAACGATCGCTGGCGACGGCCATTTCCTTGCATCAAGAAATCAGGATGATCTCGCAGGAAAGCTCCTGCCATTTCTCATGAATGATCACCATGAAATATCCAGCCCGAAAACATCCCCGCACTCCCAAAAATCTTCATTTCTCGCGAATGCGAATATGGCGAAAAACATCGAGCCAGGAAGACAAAGAAAGATCGGGAAAACGAGGACCCCTAAAAAATCTTCCACTACATCCTCCGCAATGCGGCGCCGGACAAAACCGCGAACCTCAAGCCGATCGGCAATGAAATAAGCTTTAAAAATGCCATGAAAATAGCCATTTGGAGCGATACCTTTCCTCCGCAGGTGAACGGCGTCGCGAGCGTTGCCAGAGACCTCGCCAACGCGCTCACGGAACTCGGGCATGACGTCGCAATATTCACCGTGCTCGGAGAGGATCGCGCTGAAAAACAAACCGGGGACAAACCGTTCACCGTGCACAAAATACCGTCGTTCTCCATGCCAAAGTCCATCTATCCCGGGGAGGGGCTCTCGGTTGCTCTTCTACCTGGCCCCGGAACGATCCGTGCGCTCAAAGAATTCAAACCTGATATCATCCATGCTCACACGCCATTTCTCGCCGGATGGGGCGCAGTGATGGGGAAAACCATATTGAACGTTCCTCTCGTAGGAACGCACCATACCTTTTTCGATGATTATCTGAAACACGTGAAACTTGATTATCCATGGGGAAGAAAATTCTCCTGGCAATACACAGTTACCTACTATAATCGTGCGGATGCGGTTACGAGTCCGTCACGCGCGCTGGGATCCGCGCTCATAGAACACGGACTGACTTCTCCCATGCATATCATTCCCAATCCGGCAGACACCGAATTTTTTGTTCCGATACAAAGCACCTCGCGCAAAAAAGACCTTAAAAAACAATTCGGTACCGGAGAACATGCCATCGTCTACATGGGACGCGTAAGTTACGAGAAAAGCATCGATCAGGCCCTCGAGGCTTTTTGCATCGCGCTGAAGGAAATGCCCGACGCAACGCTCATGATCGTCGGCGACGGGCCTGAACGAAAAAAACTCGAGGGTTTGGCGCGCGAGCTTGGGTGCGAAAAAAAGATCATCTTCACCGGCATGCTCCATGGCGAAAAGCTCAGGAATGCGCTCTGGGCAAATGATGCCTTCATTACGGCAAGCCAAAGCGAGAACATGCCGATCTCGATCATCGAAGCGATGGCCTGCGGCCTGCCGGTCGTGGCGGTACGCGCAAGAGGGATCCCTGATATCGTGCACCACAATGAGAATGGATTGCTCGCCCCGCCCGGCGAGCCAAAGCTCCTCGCCCGCGCCATCATTGAAATTTTTTCTTCGCCGGAAAGCCTTCGCAAAAAAGGAAATGCATCACGCAAACTCGCAGAACAATATTCGAAAAAAAATATTGCACGATCCATGGTCACGCTGTACGAAGCAATTATCAAAAACCCATCTCAAAGATAAACATCAAAAAACATGAAAATCTGCCTCTATCTCGAATATTATCACCTAGCAGGAGGACGGCTCTATAAAAACATCGGTACCGGCCTTCTCTCTTCGTACCGCAACCAGAAAGAGGTTCTTACAAGGAGCGGCATCGAATTCGTCGAAACATGGGATGAATCCTGCGACATCCTTCAGATCAACACGCCCTGGTTCAATTCGATCCGTCTGATCCACAAAGCGCACCGCCAGGGTATGCCGGTCGCGATCTGGTCGCATGTCACCGCAGAGGACAGTCGCGATGTCTTTTGGTTCGGCAAGCTTACCTATCCCCTCGTCCGACGTTATCTGACCTATGCCTACGGTCTCGCGGATATCGTATTTTGCCCAAGCGAATACACTAAATCGCTTCTTGTCCGCTACGGTCTTGATCCTAAAAAGCTCATTGCCGTTTCGAATGGCGTCGATGTTCATGTTTTCAAGAAAGACGAAGAAAAACGTGCGGCGGCGCGGGACGAATACCATTTGAGCGGCATGGTCATCGGAACCGTCGGACTCGCCATTCCGCGCAAAGGCATCGACACGTTCATTGCGCTCGCCCGCAAATTCCCGCAGCATACGTTCGTCTGGTTCGGGAAGATCTACAGTTCATTCCTTGCAAAACCCTTACCGAAAGACCTGCCTCCGAACGTGATGTTCACAGGCTACGTGAAAGATATCGTCGCCGCATTCAATGCGCTCGATATTTATATTTTCCCTTCCTACGAAGAAAACCAAGGAATGACGAACGTGGAAGCGGCGGCGATCGGCGTACCGATGCTCTTGCGCAACCTCCCTGCCTATCGCGGCTATTTCACCGATGAGAGCGATTGTCTCATGGCGCAGAACGAGAACGAATTCGCGCCGAAGCTCGCGCGACTCCTGGAAAACAAAGAAGAACGCGATCTTCTTGCTGCGCGCGCCAAAGAACGGGTGATGAACGAACAATCTCTCGAAGCCTGCGGTCAGAAAATGCGCGGACTCTATGAGCAACTTTTGAGCAATCGAAAAAGATTATAAAAAGATTAAACCTTTCTTTTCTTTTTCACTGTCACAGGTATGGTGGAAAAGATGGAGAAAGAAGCTATTTTTTATCACGCCATCGCTCAGCATGCCGCGGGCAGCTATGCGGATATCTCGCGGCTGAAGAAGAACTTTGCGAGCTGGGAGGAAGCGTATCGAGCAGCACCCGATCTCCAAAACACGCCAAGCCCCGAAACGGCTTATAAAAAACTGCGCGAACGCGGCATCTCACTCGTGCTTAAAGAAGATCCGCAATATCCGCCCCTGCTCCGCGAGATCCCCCATCCGCCGTTCGGCATTTATATAAAAGGGATGCCGCCCGACAACGATCAACTGACGATCGCGATCGTGGGAACACGACGGGCAACGCCTGACGGAAAAAGCACCGCCCGACGCTTCGCCACGGAGCTCGCACGCGCAGGCATCTCCATCGCGAGCGGACTTGCATTCGGCATCGATGCCGCTGCACATGAGGGATGCCTTGATGCCGGAGGCAGAACTATCGCCGTCCTCGCCTGCGGCCTTGCGAATATCTATCCGCGGAACAACGAATCCGTTGCACGGAAAATCCTCGCCCAAGGTGGCGCGATCATCTCGGAATATCCGCCCGACATGCCAGCGTATCCATCACGCTTCCTTGAACGCAACCGCATCATAAGCGGCGTCTCCAAAGGCACGCTCGTCATTGAATCGCCGGAACGGTCAGGCTCGCTCGCAACCGCACGGTTCGCTTTCGAACAAAATCGCGACGTATTCGTCGTGCCCGGCGGGATCGCGCATCCGAACTTCAAAGGTTCGAATCGGCTTATCCGTCAAGGCGCGGAACTTGTCACTTGCACGGAGGATGTTCTTGAATCTTATGGCATATTAAAGGAAAAAGCAGACGCCTCTCTATCCGCCGGAACGCCGGAAGAAAGAACCATTCTGAAATTTCTCGCTGGATGTAGCGAAGCAGCGGACATTGACAAAATAATCGATATGACTAAACTTGAACCCCGTATCGCGAACCAAACCGTCAGTACGCTCTATATTAAAGGAATGATAAAAGAGCTGGGCGACGGTTATATGTTAAACTAAACAACATAATATCTGGATTCCCGCTGGAGTTTATCCCCGCGCAGGCGGGAGCGGTAACGACAAGACAATGGATCTCATCATCGTTGAATCACCAACTAAAGCAAAGACCATCGGCAAGTTCGTCGGCAAGGATTTTGTCGTCGAATCGTCATATGGCCATATCCGCGATCTGCCCAAAAGCAAGATCGGCATTGACGTAAAGCATGATTTCGAGCCGACCTATGTCATTCCAAAGAAAGCGGAACCAGTGGTCGAAAATCTCAGGAAGCTCGCAAAAAAAGCGACGCGCGTCATTCTCGCAACCGATGAAGACCGCGAAGGAGAAGCGATCGCCTGGCATCTGATCCAGGCGCTTGATCTTGAAAAGAAAGGAAAGGAAAAACCGACGGAGCGCATCGCTTTCCACGAGATAACAAAAGAAGCGATCCTCCGCGCACTCGAGCATCCGCGCGATCTCGATATCAACCTCGTCGACGCCCAGCAGGCGCGCCGCGTGCTCGATCGCCTCGTGGGCTACGAGCTTTCTCCATTCCTCTGGCGCAAAGTTCGCTATGGGCTTTCCGCCGGTCGCGTGCAGAGCGTTGCTGTTCGCCTCGTCGTGGAACGCGAACGGCTGATCCAAGCTTTCAATAAAGAGGAGTATTGGACGATCGAGGGGAAATTTTTACCCGAAAAATCAAAGACTGCTTTTCCTGCCACGCTCGTGAGCGTGAACGAAAAAGCGATCGGTAAAATGGGCATCACGACCGAAGCCGACGCGAAAAAGATCGTGGATGGTGTTCGTGAGGCAAAGTTCCATATCAAGGACATTGCCGTAAAAGATATCCGGCGCAATCCATCGGCGCCATTCACTACTTCCACGCTCCAGCAGGAAGCGGCACGCAAGCTCGGTTTCTCGGCAAAGCAAACCATGATGATCGCCCAGCATCTCTACGAGAACGGTTTTATCACTTATATGAGAACCGACAGTGTGAATCTCGCCGAATCCGCTCTTGCCCAAGCACGCACCGTGATCACGGAAGAGTTCGGCGCGAACTACGCGCTCCCCGAACCGCGCCGGTACACCACGAAAAGCAAGGGTGCCCAGGAAGCGCATGAAGCCATCCGCCCGACGAGTCTCGCGGCAACCTCCGCAGGATCACTTGGCATCAAGGACAGAAATAGTGTCCGACTTTACGATCTCATTTGGAAACGCACCATCGCGTCGCAGATGAAAGAGGCACTTCTTGAACAGACCGCCGTCGATATTGAAGCTGAAACTTCGCAAAAAGAAACCTTCCGCGCCAATGGCCAAACCGTGAAATTCGACGGTTTCATCCGCGTCTATACCGAAGGCCGCGACGATGACGCATCGGACGAGATCGAAGGGAAATTACCGAAACTCGAGATCAATCAACCGCTTTCGGTCGAGGAAATATTGCCGATCCAGCATTTTACCGAACCGCCGGCACGCTATTCGGACGCGACGCTCGTGAAAGCGCTCGAAGCGGAAGGTATCGGTCGGCCGTCGACCTACGCACCGACGCTCTCCACCATTCAAGATCGCGGCTACGTCGAAAAGATCGAAAAGAAATATCAGCCGACCGAGATCGGTATTCTGGTGAACGATCTGCTCGTCGAAAACTTTCCGGAGATCGTCGACATCAAATTCACGTCCCGCATCGAAGAGGAGTTCGATGAGATCGCCGAAGGCAAGATGAAATGGACCGATGTCTGCCGCGAATTCTACGTCCCGTTCAAAAAGAATCTCACGGAAAAAGAAGCTTCCGTTGAAAAGCAGGTTGAAATATCGGACGTTCCCTGCCCGCAACATCCGGGCGAGATGATGATCATCAAATTCGGACGCATGGGAAAATTCCTCGCCTGTCCCCAACCGGGCGCGAAAATCACGCTCCCGATGCCGGAAGAAGCCGCAGAGATCAAGGCCCTCGAAGAAAAAACAAAAGATGAACGCTGCCCGATCTGCGGCAAGCCGATGAAGGTACGTCGCGGACGCTTCGGATATTTCCTTGGCTGCATCGATTATCCAACATGCAAAGGCATTTCAAAGATATGGGACAAGACCGGCTTCAAATGCCCGAACTGTAAATGGCAGACGGAGAACGGCAAATGGACCAGAAACGAAAACGAATCGGAAAATAGTCCGAAGATCGGCGATATCGTCCTTAAAAAATCGCGCGGCCGCGGACGGCCGTTCTATGCCTGCAACCGCTGGCCTGCCTGCACATTCCTCATGAGCAAAAAGCCGGAGTCCGAGGCCGACCTCGAAGAAGCATTCAAGGAATGGCAGAAAAATCCACCGAAAGAAAAGAAAACAAAGTCGTCATATAGTAAAAAAGCCGCTCGGTAAAGCGGCTTTTTATTGTTTAAAACTAGAATTTGTTTCCAAAGTCTCCTTTGTCATTCCTCGCAAGGCTCGGAATGACTGTGAAAGAAAATGATTTTTGAGATGGACTCTAAAAAAACCTGTTTCCAAACTATCCCGCTCGCAAGCTGGAGTATTTTCGAGATAGGCTCTAAAATAAAATCATGACCGCATCTTTGAAAAAAATCATTTTAACGGGCGACCGACCGACGGGAAAGCTCCACCTGGGACACTATGTCGGCTCGCTTGCAAACCGCGTCAAACTGCAGGATGAATACCGGCAGTTCATCATCATCGCCGACATGCAGGCCCTGACCGACAATGCGGAAAATCCCGAAAAGGTCCGGGATAATATCGTCGAGGTCGCACTTGATTACCTCGCCGCCGGCATCGACCCGAAAAAATCAACGATCTTCATCCAATCGCTCGTGCCGGAACTGGCAGAACTCACGATGTATTTCATGAACCTCGTCACGCTCGCGCGCGCCGAACGGAATCCAACCGTAAAGGATGAGATGAAGCAGAAAGGCTTCGGGGCGGATGTTCCCATGGGTTTTCTGGCCTACCCCATCAGCCAAGCCGCCGATATTCTCGCCTTCAAGGCGAACCTCGTGCCGGTAGGCAACGACCAGGAACCGATGATCGAGCAGACGAACGAGATCGCGGAAAAGTTCAACCGCATCTATGCGCCGATCTTTCCTGAAGTAAAATCTCTCATTTCCGAAACGCCGCGCCTCATTGGAACTGATGGCAAGGCGAAAATGAGCAAATCGCTCGGCAATGCCATTCTTTTGTCCGACGACGACGACGCTATCGCAAAAAAAGTGACGGATATGTACACCGATCCGAACCACATCCGCGTAAGCGATCCGGGAACCGTGAAAGGCAATGTCGTCTTTACCTATCTCGATCTTTTCGATCCCGACAAAGCGGAGATAAAAAAGCTGAAAGAGCAATACCGCGCAGGTGGCCTTGGAGATGTCGTCCTCAAAAAGCGGCTCACGGAAATTCTCAAGAACATCATCGGCCCGATGCGGGAGCGGCGCAACGAACTCGCGAAAGACCCCGATGCCATCCGGAAGATATTAAAAGAGGGAACTGAACGTGCACGAGCAACCACCGAAGCAACACTCCGCGATGTCAGGCACGCCATGAAGATCGACTATTTCGGATAGCGCCGAAACCTATTCTGTCATTGCGAGGAATCTTTTTTGTTACATAGCTCATTTTCCGAACTGGTCGAGAATCTATTTCGAAACTCGAAACCATTCCGCCCGCGTCGCAGGGCTGGAGTATTTTTGAGATAGGTTTTAGGATGAAGATATGCCGACACCCGAACTCATCAAGAAAGATCCCAGCGGTCTCGTCGCGCACGCTTATGCATTTGCGGAAAAGGCGCATCGCGGACAGATGAGAAAAAGCGGCGAACCATATCTCAAACATCCCCTTGCCACCGCGGAAACGCTTGCGTCATGGCATATGGATGACGCAACGATCGCGGCAGGACTGCTTCATGACACAATAGAAGATACCGGCACGCCGCTCGAAACCATAAAGAAAGAATTCGGCGATGAGGTCGCCTTCCTTGTGAATGGCGTGACGAAGCTCGGACATTTCAAATATCGCGGCGAAGAACAGGACTCAAAGAACCAAGCGGAAAATCTGCGCAAGATGGTCATCGCGCTCTCCGAAGATCTGCGCGTTGTTTTCATAAAACTTGCCGACCGTCTGCATAATATGAAAACGCTCGCCGCGCTTCCTCCCGCAAAGCAGAAGAGGATAGCGCTCGAGACCGACGAGATCTACGCTCCTCTCGCCTACCGTCTCGGCATGTATAATCTTTCCGGCGAACTGCAGGATCTTGCATTCCCTTTCCTCTATCCAAAGGAATACGAATGGCTCATCAAGAACACCAAGGAACAATACGAGACGCGGCTCGCCTATCTGGAAGCCATCAAACCGGAGGTGGAAAAAGTTCTCCGCGCGCATGACATCGTACCCCTTGAGATCGAGATCCGGGCAAAGCGATACAGCAGCCTGTATAAAAAACTCCTGCGGCGCGGCATGGACATGGGCAGAATCTACGACATGGTCGCCTTGCGCGTCATCGTTGCAACCATTCCTGAATGCTATGCGGCACTCGGCGTCATCCACGAAACATGGCCACCGGTACCGCGCCGCATCAAGGATTACATTGCTATGCCGAAACCGAACGGCTACCGAAGTCTGCATACGACCGTGATCGGTCCGGAGGAAAAAACGATGGAAATACAGATCAGAACCCGTGAAATGCACGATGAAGACCAGTTCGGCGTCGCGGCGCACTGGCTCTACAAAGAAAAAGGAGGAAACAAGATATCAGGGAAAAAGCTTGCCGAAGAACTGACCTGGGTACAGCAACTTAAAGCATGGCAGGATCATTTTTCCGGACAAACAACGGACGCCACGGAAATGCTCCAGGCAATGAAGGTCGATTTCTTCCAGCATCGGATATTCGCCGTATCGCCGCGCGGTGACGTCATCGATCTGCCAGCAGACTCGACTCCCGTTGATTTCGCCTATCATATCCACTCCGAGGTCGGTAACACCTGCGTCGGTGCAAAAGTGAACGGCGTTCTGGTCCCGCTCGACCACAAGCTGAAATCAGGCGACGTCGTGCAGATCCTCACGCAAAAAGGGAAAAAACCATCGGAGGATTGGCTTCGTTTTGCAAAAAGCTCGATCACGCGCGATCATATCCGTATCGCGCTTCGGAATAAGAATAAATTAATGAAGGGCATAAAAGGCCCCACGCATTGCGAGCTGAAGCTTGTCGTCGAAAACCGCGTCGGACTCATCAAGGATGTCTCCGCAGTGATCGCGCGAAACCATATCGGCATCCTGAGCTTCCATTCCGACAATCCGAAAGACAATCGCTATTCGTTCAATAAAGCCGAGGTCCAGCTCACGGACAAAGCGAAAATAGAAAAATTGATCGTTAAGCTTAAAGCGATTCCTGGCGTGAAAGAGATCAGTTATCGAATGATATGAATTCACTCTGCCATTCTGGCCTCGTATCGGTGTACGTGACAAACTCCTTACGGGAATCCAATTTTATCTTTTTCTTTCCCCCGGATCCATTTTCGCAACGGGACGATCACGATCAGCCCATTCCACCGAATGAGTCGATAGAAAATTATCCTTCCTGCATTCCCAATTTTCTCAAAATATTTCCAAGCTCTTCTTCCGAATAGAACGTGATCGTGATCTTGCCGTTGCCGGCTCCTTTTTGGATCTGTACCGGTGCCCCCAAAGACGAAGAAAGTTCATCCTGCATGGCCCGCATCTCGGGCGGCAAGTTCGCTTCCATCTCCGCAAGCGATGGACGACCGCGATGGCCGACGCCTCCGCTGAACCGCTTTACGCGCTCTTTCACGTCGCGCGTCGTGAGCCCGTGCTCGGCAATATCGTCAAAAAGCTGCTTCTGGGCAGCGGGATCTTCCACGGCGAGGAGAAGCCGTGCATGGCTTTCCGACAAGCCCCCTTTTTGGAGCGCGTCCTGGATATATTCCGGCAGATCAAGAAGGCGCATCGTGTTCGCCACCGTTTCCCGGCTCTTACCGAGCTTCGCGGCGATCTCGCGCTGGGTCATGCGGAATTCCTCCTGAAGGCGCTGGAACGCACGCGCCATCTCGACGGCGTTCAAATTCTCGCGCTGAAGATTCTCTATAACGGCGAGCTCGAGCTTTTCGCGCTCGAGATCGACATTCCGGATGATGGCCGGAATGACGCGCAAACCGAGCAGTTTCGCCGCACGCAAACGGCGTTCGCCGGCAATAAGCTGGTATTCCACCTCAACGCCATCCGGAGTTTCCTTTTCAACTTTGGAAACCACGATTGGCTGGAGGATACCGAACTCGCGGATGGAATTTGCCATTTCGCGAATCGCGTCCTCATTGAACTCGCGGCGCGGCTGACCGGGATTCGGATGTATCTTCTCGACCTCAAGATGAAAAATATAATCCTCCGGCGCATGCTCCTCTTTCTTTGATTTTGCATCGGGAACGGCAAAAGAAGAACCTATCGGTTGATGAATGACCGGCACAACCGGCATGGTTGGTCCGTCCGGCTTCGGCGCGCTAAACTCTTGCGGCGCAACAATTTCCGTTCCAGCGGGGCGAGCAGGAAGCTCCAATTCATCCTTGGGCGCAGAAAGATCGATACGCACCGGCTCGGCAGGTAAAGTTTGTGGAACAACCGCGGCATTTCCCGGAGAAAAAATTCCGGGGATAACCCTGCTGGTATTCAGGGAGGGTGTCGTGTTCGGACCGGTCGGTTGCTGATTCGCTACATTCCCTTTTTGCGGTATGAGAGATTCTAATCCTTTGCCAAGCATGATAAAAAGTTAAAAGTTAA
>CAZWWZ010000016.1:0-11792 GCA_964637795.1 uncultured Candidatus Saccharibacteria bacterium
CGGTGCAGCATCAACAGCCGCTGCAATTGACGAAATTCTTTTTCCTCCTCGCTGCCATTTTTTGATTTGTATTTCGCGTCGCCGCGCTTCTGATAATGTTGAATATTCTTCCAAGAAAACAACATTAAATTTTGCCTTGCTCTTTGTGGATCGGGCGCCTCGACCAGTATTATGGTCTTTTGCTCTGACCCTTGGATCGCCAGTTATGCCAATATATAGTTTCCCGAAGTCGTTTTTGATCATATAGACGAAATACATGACTACATGACCAAAGAATAGATATCAGCTAATTAAAAAATCATAAAATATATGTCCTTCGACTATGCTCAGGACACTCGACTCGCGTCATGTATCAAAGACTGTTAGTATCCATTAATTCAATGTGCTTTAGCACGAGCGAGCCAGTTCTTACCGGCGAGTCGAGTGCCCCCGGAGGGAAGGTGAATAAGAATTCACGAAATCGGTTCGCTCGTCGAAAATGAATATAAATCTTTATTTTCTCCTCACTGCCGATTTCCGCACCGCGACTCAAATGCTCGTCGCCACTCGTGCGAGGTCTGGGCACCGCCTCACAAGAATTTTCTGCTGAAAATTCTTGCTCCGGCGTTCGATTCCCTCAAAGAAACTGCACATACAAAACACCGGAACAAGTCCGGCATTTTGTATGTGTTGTGCCCTCGGAGGGAATCGAACCCCCAAATCGAGCTTCGAAGGCTCGCGTTTTATCCGTTAGACTACGAGGGCAGAAAATTTGAATGTTGAAATGCTTGAGCGTGCAATGCTATGCTATAACCTCGCAAAATGAGAACATTCGCTTTCTTATGTTATAATTATCCGCATGAAGATTGCAATGACGGTGATCATTGCAATTTCAATCTCTTTTCCACCTTATCCATACGTAATTGTAGATCAAAGATATCGGATGCGCGGATATCCATATCCTTTAGCTGGGCGCGAATATCTTTGAACTCCTGGGCAACCGCAGTGAAACCGTACTCCGTCTGTTTTTCTAATTTATCAACGCGTTCGGTCAATGCAAGAAGATCGGATCGTTTCGCCGATTCGAGGAATCCTTTTTGGACCATTCCGGCCAATGTATCAAGCGTCATTTTGCTCATGATTCAATGATGAATACGCAAAAGAAGAAGTCAAAAAGTCTTTAATGAAAATTTAATGATATAATAAGACCCATGAATGGAAACTCTCCTGTTTTCGTGGTGTTTGAATTTGTTGTTCTCTTATTTTCCGCGATACTCCATGAGATCGCGCACGGTTTTATGGCGGAAAAATTAGGCGATGATACGGCGAAGCGCGCAGGACGGCTGACGCTGAATCCTTTGGTGCATCTCGATCTTTTCGGATCCATCATCATGCCGGTGGCGCTTTTTGTCGCGAGCGGCGGAACGTTCTTTTTTGCTGCCGCAAAACCGGTACCCTATGACCCCCGGAACCTGAAAAATCCGCGGAGCGGCAGTGCGGAGATCGCACTCGCGGGACCGTGCACCAATCTTCTCCTTGCGATCGTTTTCGGCGCTGCGGTGCGCGTCGGTATTCTGTTCTCGGCTCCGGATATCTTCATTTCGCTTCTCGCGGTTATCGTATATTTGAACATCGCGCTTGCGATCTTCAATCTGATCCCGATCCCGCCGCTCGACGGCTCGCGCGTACTTTTCGCGGCGTTGCCGCCGAGCCGCACCACGTTCCGCGTGGCATATTTCCTGGAGCGATATGGTATCATTCTCGTTCTGGCGTTCGCGATCTTCGGTTTCAGTTTATTGATGCCGGTCATGGGATATCTTTTCGGGATCTTCACCGGTCAGCCGTCGCCGTTCTAAAAAAACAAAAATAAAATCCATCAAAATCTATGCCAAGTTTTTTCTTTCTCAAAAAAAAGAAAAAAGCAGATGATCGCACCGTGGGGAAGGTATCCCTTTTTTTAATAAGCATTCTGGCGCTTCAGTTCATGCTGTTCATGGTTCATTTCATGATCTATGAGACGCTTGCGTCGATCTTCGGTTTCGACAGTCTGTTCCTTGCGGTCGTGCTGGGCCTCTTGTCGCTGACCTTCATGTCGTCGTCGTTCCTCGCGGCGAAGATGGACAATCTCTTCGTCCGGATCTACTACGAGTTCGCGGCGGTCTGGTTCTCCTTCGTTGCGCCTTTCTGCGCCGCGTGCGCGGCGTTCGTGATCATTGAAAATCTGTCACCATCCGCAGTGTGGAGGATCACGCCCTTCACAGTCGGTATGTTCTGTTTCGGTGCGGCGATCGTCGTATCGCTCTATGGCATTTGGAACAGCTACCGTATCCGCGCGACACACGTCGCGATGTCCCTGCAGAATGTTCCCGATGCATGGCGCGGAAAGCGATTTGTCTTTTTTTCAGATGTCCATCTCGGCAACATCCGCAGGCAGGGCTTTGCGCGGCGTATCGTGAAAAAGGTGCAGACGCTTGATCCGGCGCTCGTTGCGATCTGCGGCGATCTCTTTGACGGTCCGAAATGCGACGCTGAAAAATTGCTTGCTTCGTTCAAAGAGCTGCGCCCGTCGCAGGGATTTTATTATGTGAGCGGCAATCATGAATATATCCGCGACCAGGATGTTTTTTTCGATGCCATTCAAAATGCGGGCATCAGGATTCTGCGGAATGAAAAAGTCGATGTGGATGGCATTGATCTCGTCGGTGTCGATTGGAAAGATACCGCCAAGAAGGAAGACTTCGCGACGGTTCTAGATGGCCTGCATATTTCACCGTCGCGGCCGAGCATCCTTTTGAAACACGTGCCTAAAGATCTCGATGTCGCAGAACGTGCCGGCATTTCGCTCCAGCTTTCGGGTCATACGCATCGCGGACAATTCTGGCCGCTTTCGATCGCCACGCATTATATTTATGGGGGATTCGATTATGGGTTTCATGAGGTAGGAAGGATGTTCATCTATATTTCAAGCGGTGTCGGTACGGCGATGCTGCCGTTCCGGCTCGGCACCAAAGCCGAGGTTGTGGCGATCGAGTTCAAATAATATTTTTCGTCATGGTCCCGCTCGCCTTCGCGAGTGCAGGCTCCAGCGGGACCATCCGCGCTTTTATATAAACAAGGATGCGTGGATACTCCGCCTTCGCGGAGGACGACAAGACGGGAAAAATCCCAAGCGTAGGATTTTCTTTTTTGAGTAACCATAAGTGGAAGTGAACGAGGACGGTTTTTAAAAGCACAGACCCTCGCCTTTGCGAGGGCGACAGAAAAGAATTCGAGATTGATTTTTTACCCCAAGCGGAGCGTTTCTTTTCCGAAAGATCGGTCTTTTAAAAGTAAAATAGTGGTTCTCGGGGGTTTGTCTTCATATACCTCGAGGACCACTGTTTTACTTGATGTATCTTTCGGAAAACGGGAAACGCGGAGCCGTTGACAAAAAACACTGTTTTAGACTACAATTTCTTAGTAAATCTTCCCCGGGCAACATCGGGTCGATTGGTTGACGGTTGCCGCAACTCTCACGGGCTTTTGGAGGGTTGTTTTCAAGAGGGGAGGATGCCGGTAAAAAATAAAAATAATTTTAAATCACTATGGCAGAAAAAGAAAAATACACCCGAACGAAGCCGCATGTGAACATCGGCACGATCGGACATGTTGATCACGGAAAAACGACCTTGACCGCCGCGATCACGCATATCTTGCATATGAAGGGTTTGGCGAAGAAAGAGGAAGGAGTCGATCAGATCGATAATGCTCCGGAAGAGAAAGCGCGTGGCATCACCATTGCGTTGCATCATTCCGAGTATGAGTCGGACACGCGCCACTATGCGCACGTGGACGCTCCGGGACACGCCGATTACATCAAGAACATGATCACGGGTGCCGCCCAGATGGACGGTGCGATCTTGGTCGTCGCCGCAACGGACGGTCCGATGCCGCAGACGCGCGAGCACATTCTCTTGGCGCACCAGGTCGGTGTTCCGAAGATCGTGGTGTTCTTGAACAAGTGCGATATGGTGGACGATCCGGAACTCATCGATCTCGTTGAGTCCGAAGTCCGCGAGCTCTTGAAGAAATATGAGTTCGACGGCGATAATGCGCCGGTCATCCGCGGTTCCGCATTGAAGGCGCTCGCCGCTACGTCGCTTGATGATCCGGCTGCGAAGCCGATCCTCGACCTCATCAAGGCGGTCGATGAATACATCCCGACCCCTGAGCGCGCCCTCGATAAACCGTTCCTTATGCCGATCGAAGACATCTTCTCAATTGAAGGTCGCGGCACCGTGGTGACGGGTCGTATCGAACGTGGCAGAGTGAAGGTGAACGATGAAATCGAATTGGTCGGTCTCCGCCCGACGGCGAAGACGGTCGTCACCGGTATTGAAATGTTCCAGAAGACGCTCGATGAAGGCCAGGCTGGCGATAACGTCGGCGTCCTGCTCCGCGGTCTCAAGAAAGAGGACGTGGAGCGCGGTCAGGTGCTCGCAAAGCCGGGCAGCGTGACCCCGCATTCAGAATTCGAAGCGCAGGTTTACGTGCTTTCAAAAGAGGAAGGAGGCCGCCATTCGCCGTTCTTCAAGGGTTACAAGCCGCAGTTCTACATCCGCACCACGGACGTGACGGGCGAAGTGACGCTTCCGGAGGGTATGGAAATGGTGATGCCGGGCGATACGGTGAGCCTTTCGGTCAAACTGATCACCCCGGTTGCACTTGAAGAGAAGCAGCGTTTCGCCATCCGCGAAGGCGGCAAGACGGTCGGTGCCGGTTCGGTCTCGAAGATCATTAAATAAGTTGTGATGCCTGCATGGTGCGGTGCGCTCAAACGAGCTGCATTGCACCCTGCACGGCACTGCGACCTTAAAACAATTTATCATGGCAAAAAAAGAATCGGGTCTTCCCCAAAAAGTCAGATTGCGGATCAAATCGTACGATTATAAATTGATCGATACTTCCGCACGGCGCATTATTGAAGCGGCTGAACGGAACGACGCCGAAGTGGTCGGCCCGATTCCTTTGCCAACCGAGATAAAGCGTTACACGGTGAATCGTTCGACCTTCATCGACAAAGATTCCCGCGAGCAGTTCGAGCTTCGGATACATAAGCGTTTGGTTGAGATCTTGAATCCCAATCCGCGCATCGTGGAATCCCTTTCGAACTTGAACTTGCCCGCCGGAGTGGAAGTCGAGATCAAGATGGTCTAAATGCAAACAAAGGCCGCCCGAAAGGGCGGTTTTTGTTTGCCTGAAATTTGCGGTTGGTTCATAACAGCCATACAATACAAGAAGTTCCCGGGGACAAGGAGACCCCAAAAAATGCAGAGAAAAACCTGGCTTCTCGTCGGGGCAGTGATCTTTGCCCTGATCGTTCTTGTGGTTCGCTATGAACCGCATCCACCGAACTTCGCTCTCGTCGGGGCGTTCGCGCTCTGGGCGGGCGCCTATCTCGGCCGTCGTGTCGCGCCGCTCATGATCCTGGGGGTCATGCTTTTGGGCGATGCATTGTTCGGCTTCTACGCGTGGCAGATCATGGCGGTCGTCTATGCGTGTACGCTGCTCTATGTCCTGATCGGCCGTCGTGTCGCGCCGAGTCTCGGTTCTCGAAATTGGCTGCGGCGCATCGGTGCACCTTTTGCCGGCGTTTGCGTCGGTTCATCCATCTTCTTCGTTCTTACGAACGGGGCCGTCTGGATGTTCGGTAACATGTATCCAAAGAGTGCTGCCGGTTTCGCGGAGTCTCTCATCGCCGGTCTGCCTTTCTGGCGGAACGGCTTTCTCGCCGACATGATCGGTACGGCCGGCTTTTTCATTGCCTCCGCGATCCTCGCTGCAATCCTGCGGATCAGGGTGTCGCGCGCAGAACGGGCCTTGGCCTAACTCGCAATTCACAGTTCCTTGTCGGCGCTCTCCTCGGAGGGCGCCGGATTTTTTACGGTCCAGCTTTCTGTCGTGATTCGCGGGGGCTGACCACTCACACTTCCGAGCGTTTGTTCTGTCATTCCGAGCTTTGCGAGGAATCTCCACGTTGATGAAAAAAGATTCTTCGCAAGCTCAGAATGACCGTTGATAATTAGTTATCGATAAGAAATTCTTTCACTATCTTTTCCGCTTCCTCCGGTTTTGCGATCCATCGGATATTTTTATCCTTTCTGAACCACGTCATCTGGCGTTTGGCATAGTGCCACGTGTTATGTTTTATGACGTCGGTCGCTTGTTCAAGCGATATTTTGCCGTCGAGATAATCCACGATCTCACGATAGCCGATGGCGTCGAATGCCGCGCACGTCTTGCCATATTTCTTTACAAGATCTTCAACCTCGGCGACGATACCGTCCTGGAGCATGAGATCGATGCGCAGATCGATCCGCTCGCGAAGGATCTCGGACGGAAGATCAATACCGATCTTTAAGGCGGTGAACAGCGGTTCGTTCTTTTTCCGTTGCGCCGTGAACGGTTCGCCCGTCAAAATGGCGACCTCGAGCGCACGCACGACGCGCCGCGGATTTTTTGGATCGACGACATACGCCGCATTCGGGTCGCGGTCCACGAGCTTTTTCACGACCGCCGCGAGCCCGTTCTCTGCGATATCCTTCTCGATCGCCGCACGCAATTCGGGATCGGCTTTGATCTCGGGGATATCGAGATTTTCTACGACCGTATCAATGTAGAGTCCAGTGCCGCCAACAAGGATCGGCAATTTTTCACGACGAAGGATATCTTCGATCGCCGCAACGGCATCGCGCTTGTAATCTGCAACAGTATATTCCTCGTTCGGATCTTTGATATCAAGAAGATGATGGGGGACGTTCTCGCGCTCGGAAATCGGGGACTTCGCTGTTCCGATGTCCATACCGCGATAGATCTGGCGGGAATCGGCAGAGATGATCTCGCCATGATATTTTTTTGCGAGCGAGATCGAGAGCGTCGTCTTGCCGCTTGCCGTCGGACCGACGATCGCGATGATCTTTGCCTTTTCTTGGATGTTCATATTTCAATATTTTTTCTATGCGTAAAACGGGAACTCGGAGCCTTTGTCATTCGGTGATATTTATAGTATAATAGATTTTGGCAATTCAGGCGATTACTCTTCCCGCCTTCGGGCGAGAGGGGAGGAAAGTCCGGACGCTCTCCTGGCGCAAGCCGGGATAAAAAGGTAGCGGCTAACAGCCGCCATTCATAAGAACAGAGGTGCGAGCAGTGACGTCCCAAGGCGAAAGCCAAGGGAGAGCCCAATCCCGAGCTAGTTGGCTTAACTCCGCCATAGGGACAAAAAAGCGGAGGTGAAACGGCAAAATCCTTACCGAGCGCAAGGCCGTGTCCTGCGAAGCTCCGCAAGGAGCGGAACGGGAAGTGCTGCATGAACCCGCGAGCAATCAAGGGTCAAGATAAATGATCGCCTCCGTATCTCGCGCAAGCGAGCTACGAAGACAGAATCCGGCTTATGGATTGCCAAAATCAAAAATGCCCCGCAAGGGGCATTTTTGATATATCAGACATAATTTTCTCTATTCCGAAAAGATTTGTGATATTATTAAAACATGGAAAATAAACCTGTTTCTAGATCAAAAAAATGGTTGTGGATTGGAGGAGGAGTCGTCGTACTCTTAATTCTTATCGGTGCAGTGAGTGGGAGTTCCGATAATAATCCGGCACCGGCGGCAGCGGTTTCGCCAACAACAGAGACCGCCAATGTTGCGCAGTAGGTTTCCGCCCCGGCGGCGCAATCACAGCAAGCCCCAGTAACTCAGAGTGGACTTTCGAACAATAATCATTACGTGAATTCAGATGGAAATACAGTGCATTCACCCGCCGATTCAAATACGATTCCCACAGGGGCAACAGCGCAATGCGGAGATGGTACCTATAGTTTTAGTCAGCATCGGAGTGGCACTTGTTCTCATCACGGGGGAGTGGCGACATGGCTGTAAGCATTCATGGTTCATCAACTTTCTCGTTAAGTAAATTAATTATTTTGCGATGATAAATTATGGACGCTAAAGAAGAATGGGAAAAAGAGGATAAAAGAGAGATAGAGAAAAGATTGAAATTGTCCAACAAAGACAAGTGGAAAGTTCTTACTTTTACGGAACGCCAGGCGGTAATAAACAAATATTATAATCTACGGGGTATTGAGCATCTGGGGATAGATAAAATTCTGGATGACAATCGTAATATACGCCTTAATTTTTCGTTTTTGCTTCTGGGTCTTTTGCTGGGGATTTTGGGGAGTTTGTTTGCTAACATTATTATTCAGTTCGAACCCAAAAATCAGCTCATTAATATTTTTATGCTATTACTTCTCGCTTTTTTCTTTTGGTACATAATCAAACTTATGGACAAGATGAGCGTAGAACACTTGTATCAAGAAGATGTTCTTGATCACTTGTTAAAGCTTGTAAAACAAGACACACCAGAAAAGGACAATTCTATCTCGCGGCAAAGCTGATATTGTTGGTCCGACATCTTTATGAATCGTCTAGTCCTCCTTATGAGTCTTTTTCAGTTCGTTTGCAATGTTTTTCATGCTATCAGAAATTGAACTTAGTGATACTGTCATAAACACTAGCAATAGAATGACAAATCCTAACACCCATGGCAAATAGGCAACCATAATACCCCAAGACTGCAGAACAGAATTAAATTGATCCATAAATAGATTTTAACATATTAGATAATAAGATTTTTTATTACAGAATGAAAATTATAAGTTTTATCTTTATGCTATACTGAATTTACAACTGAATAATTATCGAGAGTAGCGGGGAGAGTTCTGGCTCAACGATCCGCTCGGCAACTTGCTCAAGGCAAAGTGCCAAATCCAGCCCGCAAGGGAGAGATAAAGGTCGAAACGCTCTTCTTTTCGATGAGCGCTTTTTATTATTCAGTTGCAAATTAATTCAAAAATCTTATGAATAAAACTATACGAACGGCGGAATTCGTTTCGCCAAAGCATCCGGATAAAATATGCGACATCATCGCGGATACGATCCTTGATGCGTATCTTGCGGGTGATCCCGCGAGCCGCGTGGCGGCCGAGGTGATGGGCGGGCATGGCCATGTTTCGGTATCAGGCGAAGTGACGAGCAACGCAGAAGTGGATATCGAGAATATCGTTAAAAATATCGCGGGCAAAGATCTTGTCGTGCACAAGTATTTTACGAAGCAAAGCCCGGAGATCGCACAAGGCGTGGATACTGGCGGCGCGGGGGATCAAGGCATCATGATCGGCTACGCGACGCGCGAAACGAAAAACTTCATGCCGCTCGAATATGAGCTAGCACGGAAATTATGCCGGGACATCTTCGAGAAATATCCGTTCGATGGAAAGACGCAGGTGACGATCGAGGAAGGCAAGGTGCGCACCGTCGTGGCAAGCTTCCAGAACTCAAAAACGCCGGATCTCGAAAAATTGGTCCGTTCACTCATCGTGTCTGAAGAATATCTCGTGAATCCGGCTGGGGAGTGGGCTCAGGGTGGTTTCGATGCCGACTCGGGCCTTTCGGGACGCAAAATAGTCATTGACAATTACGGACCGGAAACGGGCGTTGGCGGTGGATCGTTCTCCGGCAAGGACTACACGAAAGTGGACCGTTCCGGAGCTTATATGGCACGCCGCATCGCCGTGGATCATCTCGCAAAATATCCGGAAGCCCAGAAGGTGCGCGTGAAACTTGCCTATGCCATTGGAAAGCCTTTGCCTGTCATGGCGGTAGCCGAAGTGGATGGCGAAGAGATCGCGATCAATTGCTATGATCTCACGCCGCGGGGGATCTTTACTGCGCTCGCACTCGACAAGGTTCGCTGGGTAGACACGGCGGCATGGGGGCATTTCGGTAGAGGATTCAGCTGGGGATAAGTTGCCTCAAAGGAACTTTCTTGGATAAATGTTATGATATTAATTCGGATGTGAAAGACGCGGTTCGCATGCCGCGCATAAAAAATCTATCTCATAACATTTTATGAATTCTCAAACATATGTTCCCGGGGTTTGCAATATCGGTCCGGCCGAGATCGTTGTTCGTAAGCGCATTGGTTGGATCGGGCTTTTGGTGACGGTGCTCCTTTGGGCGGCGTGCATATTTTTCGGCATAGCGGCGCCATGGCGCTTGCTCCTTTTTATTCCTGCGGCGATGTCGGCGACGGGGTTCATCCAGGCATATGCTCATTTTTGCGCCGGATTCGGCATGAAGGGATTGTTCAACTTCGGGACGGAGGTCGGGAAAACGGAAACGGTTCAACAGCAAGAGTTCAGGAAGATGGACAGGCAAAAAGCGTTGCGGATCATCGGTTATTCTATCGCGCTTGGAGTCGCCATTGCGCTTTTGGCGTTCTATCTCTAGACACATGATCCTGCTATTTCTGGCCGCAGCCATAGTGATACTCGCGATCCTATTTCTGGGACATTTGGCGGTCTATTTATTTTTCCTGTCCGTCTTTCCCGCCATCGGTGGGAACCTGTTGGCATTTCAGATCATCATCGGTGTTTTATGGATTAGCTTCGTCGTGGCGTCCCTGCTTTCACAGAAATTCAATAATATTGGAACAAGGACACTTTATAGGGTTTCCGCTGCATGGCTTGGCTTTTTCATCTATCTGCTCATAGGGGCGTGCGTGTATGGTGCGATTTTTGCGCTTACTGCGGCGACGCAACAAACCATGTCATGGATAGGAGAAACGATTATACTTATTGCCTTTGTTCTGGGTATCTACGGCATCGTAAACGCCAATCGGATACAGACGACTTCCATCAATGTCGCGATACCGAACCTGCCGGAAAAATGGAGATCACGCAAAGCGGTCTTTATGAGCGATCTGCACTTGGGGCAGGTGCGCGGTGCTTCGTTTGCAAAACGCATCGTCGCGAAAATTCAGGAATTGAAACCCGACATTGTTTTTATCGGCGGCGATCTCTATGACGGCGTGGCCGTGGATGCCGAGAGCGTGATCGCACCGCTTGCGGAGCTCAAGGTTCCGCTTGGTATCTATTTTGTGACCGGAAATCACGAGGAATTTTCCGACAGCTTAAAATATCTATCAGCCATCCGCGGGGTAGGTATCACGGCGCTCATGGACGAAAAAGTCATGATCGACGATCTCCAGCTTGTCGGCGTCGACTATGCGCATGCAGCAAAGAAAGCGGCGTTCGATAATGTTTTACAAAACCTAAATATCGACCGGACATTGCCGAGCATCCTTCTGAAGCACGTGCCGTCCGATCTTGATATCGCACTGAAACACGGGATCACGCTGCAACTGTCAGGACATACGCATCGCGCGCAGGTTTTCCCATTTACCTTGCTTACCTATTTGATCTTCAAGGGATTCGACTATGGGCTACACCCGCTTGGTGCGATGCAGGTGTATGCCTCGAGTGGCGTGGGGACATGGGGTCCGCCGCTCCGCGTGGGAACCCGGTCCGAGATAGTCGAGATCTTGTTCCGATAATCTGTCTTTAAAGCGACGGATTTTTTCAGAAAGGTTGCGGGTGTATCATGTTTTCATGCGCATCATCGCACATCTCGACATGGACGCCTTTTTTGCGTCGATAGAGGAGCGTGATAATGCACGCTTTGCGGGGCGGCCGATCGTGGTCGGTTCGGATCCCGAGGGCGGGAAAGGCCGTGGCGTGGTTTCCACCGCGAACTATGCGGCACGGGCATACGGTATCCGCTCTGCCCTGCCGATCTCGACCGCGTGGCGATATTCCGAAGCGGCACGAAAGAAGGGATTACCGCCGGCGGTGTTCCTTGAGGTGAATATGCGGAAATATGGCGAGGTGTCGGAACGTATCATGGAGATCGTCCGTGCACATATGCCGCCGG
>CAZWWZ010000017.1:0-11638 GCA_964637795.1 uncultured Candidatus Saccharibacteria bacterium
CGCTCCAGTGCGAGGCTTACGGCAAGGTTTTTGTGAAGCAGGGGAGCGATCCGGTGGAAGTCGCAGTTGACAATGTCGTCACGAATTTCGGCAGGGTGATGCAATTCGTTTCAACGAGCGCTCCGAAAAAGATCGCCGCGCAGGCGGTCGCCGATAATTATCGTGATCTGATTTCGCCTTCGCTTCTCGCGGCATGGATGCAAAATCCCGCGAAGGCGCCGGGACGGCAGGTTTCAAGTCCATGGCCGGATCATGTCGTGGTAACGTCGGTTGCGCGCGTAAATACTACGACTTATACCGTTGCGGGGGATGTGATCGAGCTTACGAGCGATAATGTTGCCGATGGCGGCATGGCGGATGAATATACTGCAACCGCCACCGTTGCGGTTGAGGATGGGAACTGGGTCATTACAAACTGGGATTCGTCCCGAAAATAGTTTTTTGCGGTTCTTTCCGGTCCGATAAGATTCGACTATTGGTTGATATATTTACATATCCACATATTCAATTTTGGAATAAATCTTTTTAAAAGGTATACTTAAGGCATACCTTAATGGCAAAGACAAGCAGCATCTATTCTCGACCTCGTCAGATCATGGCCCAGAAGTTGCGCTTGGCGCGCAATGACGTCGGGCTCACCCAACTTGCGGTGGCGAATTTGTTGAACACCAGCCAATCGTATGTCTCGAAGGTAGAATTGGGACAGTGCCGCGTCGACGCCATACAGCTTGCATCGCTCGCGAAAATATACAGGAAACAGATACAGCATTTTCTTTCATAATTTATCTCTTCTGTCCGTAAGTTATTTTAATCGCACCTACAAAATATATTCCATGGATAAAAGCAAAGCTTTTTTTGTGGTTCTGATGACATTCTTATTTTTCGCGGGCGCGAAGAATGTCTTTGCAGCCGCTACGGTCACCCCGGCAAGCGGTGGCGGAACGATTTCTGCGGACTCGGTTGGAGGCCCTTTTACTTCGCTGACCGGACCGACCGTTCTTGAAGATGCTAAAGGAGACATACATACAGGAACCATCGTTTTGAATGTTCCCACTGGATTCGTTTTTTCCACCGTCGCCAACAGCGTTACGGCTTCGGTCACGTCGACATCGGATTGCAGCGGAAATCAAACTACCCAAATAAATAACGCCTCTTTTCAAACCGTAACGCCCGCTACTTCCTCTATAACCATAACGGTAACCCGCGCATCGAGTGGTTCATGTGTGGACGAGATTGTTTGGTCCGGTATTGCTGTGGCCCCAACGGCAAATTCACCGCTTGCTTCGGGGAAAATAACCTACAATGGAGGATCGACCATAACCGGCGTTACGAAAAATTCGACGAACTTCGGAACATTGACAGAGATAAATCCTGTTCCCACGTTGGTTTCGATCAGTCCTGCTTATGCAAACGTCGGAGGTGCAGGTTTTACTCTGACCGTTACGGGCACGAATTTTGTTCCCAGCTCAGTCGTAAAGTGGAACAGTAATTCGCGCACAACCACGTTCGTTTCCAGTACGACGTTGACTGCGGTCATCCCGTCCTCCGATATATCGAATTTACAAACAGCATCAATAACCGTCACGAATCCCTCGCCTGGAGGTGGTACTTCGGGCGGCCAAGTTTTTACGGTGCAGAACCCGCCAGCGCCGACCATTATTTCCATTTCTCCGACATCGGCATATGTGAATGGAGCGGGTTTTACCATGACCGTGAACGGAACGAACTTCACTGCCAGCTCGATCGTGGAATTTAACAGCAACCAGCGGACAACGACATTCGTTTCATCGACGCAGCTTACCGCGATCATACCTTCCTCCGATCTGATCAACTTGGAAGTCGCCTCCATCACGGTCGTCAATCCATCTCCTTATCAGGCTTCGAACGGGCAGAACTTTACGATCAGTAATCAACCAGCGCCGACCATTATTTCCATTTCTCCGACATCGGCATATGTGAATGGAGCGGGTTTTACCATGACCGTGAACGGAACGAACTTCACTGCCAGCTCGATCGTGGAATTTAACAGCAACCAGCGGACAACGACATTCGTTTCATCGACGCAGCTTACCGCGATCATACCTTCCTCCGATCTGATCAACTTGGAAGTCGCCTCCATCACGGTCGTCAATCCATCTCCTTATCAGGCTTCGAACGGGCAGAACTTTACGGTTGGTAATCCGCCGACTCAAACAGCCACATCGATCGTCCTAACCTCATCGGCAACCTCATCGGTGTACGGAAATTCCGTGACATTTACTGCGACGGTAACTCCGACTACCGGTGGGCCGCCGTCGGGAACGGTTACTTTTAAAGATGGCGCAACTACATTGGGTACGGGAACATTGAACGGTGCAACGCCGGGAACCGCCACCTTTACGACGAGCACGCTGTCAGTTGCAGGTTCTCCGCATTCCGTCACTGCAATATATGGCGGTGATAGTAATTTCTTGGGCAGTACCTCGACTGCCATCTCCCAGACGATCGCCGCGAAACCCCTGACCGTTTCGGGCATCACGGCTGCGAACAAACTGTATGATGCTTCGACGACCGCGATCCTGAGTCTCGGTTCCGCATCCCTCGTCGGCGTCGTTGCGGGGGACACCGTGAATCTCCAGACAGGTTCCGCCCAGGGCACCTTTGCTACGAGCTCGGTCGGGAGCGGCATCCTGGTGACGGTCAGTGGCCTCACGATCTCCGGCTCCTCCTCTTCCGATTATTCCCTTACCCAGCCCACGACGACCGCCACCATTTCCCCGGCAACCTCGACCGTCACCGTGACCTGTCCGGCGTCCGAAACATATACCGGTTCCGCCTGGACCCCCGTGTTCCGCATCGTATGCGACCTCGGACAATCTCACGGGATCCTTGACCGTCATCTATGCGAACAACGCGAACGTCGGCACCGCGACCGCAAGCTCCACCTACGCCGGTGACGCAAACCATGCGGGGAGTTCCAATGCGGCAACATTCACGATCACGCAGGCAACTTCGACAGTCACAATTACTTGTCCCGTGATTCCGCAGCCGTACACCGGTTCTGCCGAGACACCTTGCGCTGCATCGTATTTTACCTCGGATGGACTTTCCGGTTCTTCCACGGTTGCGTATGCCTCTAACATCAATGTTGGTACGGCATTTGCGACCTCGACTTACGCTGGCGATACGAACCATCAGGGGAGCACGAACGCAACGACCTTTATAATTTCAGCCGCAACGTCTTCGGTCGTTATTTCCTGTCCCATCTCGGTTGCGTACACCGGTTCGGCCATTTCTCCTTGCACCGCATCATACCTTACTTCAGACGGTCTCAGCGGACCTTCGTCCGTTGCGTATTCCTCTAATATCAGCGTCGGAACAGCATCGGCATCTTCGACCTATCTTGGCGATGCGAATCATACCAGTAGTTCCAATTTTGCGACTTTCATTATCGCTCAGGCAACCTCGTCCGTCGCAGTGTCGTGTCCTGCATCGGAAATATATACCGGCATAGCCGCGACGCCCTGTTCCGCATCATATTTCACTTCTGACGGAACGAGCGGATCCTCGACGGTGATCTATTCTTCCAATATCAACGTCGGTACCGCGACTGCAAGCTCCACCTACGCCGGTGACGCGAACCATCAGGGAAACACGAATTCAATGAATTTTTCTATCGCACAGGCAACATCTTCAGTTGTTATTTACTGTCCCGCATCGGAGATATATACCGGCAGTGCGATCACGCCGTGTACGGCGTCGTATCTGACATCCGACGATCTCTCCGGTTCCACGACCGTGACATATATTGCCAATACCGATGTCGGCACCGCGACCGCATCTTCCAATTATTTCGGTGACGCGAATCATGCGGCGAGTTCCGATGCGACAACTTTTACGATTGAAAATCCTGTTCCGACGACAACTTCCATTTTGCCAACCTCGACAATAGCAGGAAGCTCTGATTTCACGCTTACGGTAAATGGCGCAAACTTCGTCTCCGGCTCGGTCGTGAACTGGAACGGTTCGCCCCGGACAACCTCATTTGTTTCTTCGACGGAGATCACGGCCACGATCGTAGCCGCTGATGTTGCTGCAACCGGAACATTTCCGGTGACGGTCACGAACCCCGCACCTGGCGGCGGAACCTCAAACAGCCAGACATTCACGGTCACAACCGCATCGAATCCCGTACCGACCCTGATGGCTCTTTCCTCAACCTCTACGGCCGCCGGCAGCGCGGGTTTTACGCTCACGCTTACTGGTACGGGATTCATTCCGACATCAGGAATCCAATTGGATGGATTCGATAGAGGGACCACCTTCGTTTCAAGTACGACGCTCACGGTTGATATTCTTGATTCCGACCTTGCAGCGGGAGGGGATATTTTAATCACTGTCACGAATCCAATTCCGGGCGGCGGGACGTCAAATCCGAAAACCTTTACGGTTATGAATCCTATGCCGACGACCTCATCTATCAGCCCGACTTCGACTCCCGCGGGAAGCTCTGATTTCACGCTTACGGTAAATGGCGCAAACTTCATCTCCGGCTCGGTCGTGAACTTTAATGGCGACGCAGCGACTACCACCTTCATTTCAAGTACGACGCTCCTCGCCATGATCCCGGCGATCGATGTTGCTGCAACCGGAACATTTCCGGTGACGGTCACGAACCCCGCACCTGGCGGCGGAACCTCAAACAGCCAGACGTTCACGGTCACAACCGTCATGAATCCGATCCCGACAACGATTTCGCTGAATCCAACCTCAATTATTGCGGGTTCACCCGATTTCACGCTCACAGTAAATGGCACGGACTTCGTTGGATCGTCGCATATTCAGTGGAACGGAGCCGATCAAATTACCACCTTCATTTCAAGTACGACGCTTACGGCGGATATTCCTAGCTCCAGTATTGCAACGGCAGGAACTGCGAGTGTTGCCGTTCTGAACCCCGCACCTGGCGGCGGAACCTCAAACAGCCAGACCTTCACGGTTGCGGCCGTGGTCACGCCGAATCCTCTTCCGACAACCGTTTCGATAACGCCGACTTCGATTCCCGCGGGAAGCGCTGATTTCACGCTTACGGTGAATGGCGCAAACTTCATCTCCGGCTCGGTCGTGAACTTTAATGGCGACGCAGCGACTACCACCTTCATTTCAAGTACGACGCTCCTCGCCATGATCCCGGCGATCGATGTTGCTGCAACCGGAACATTTCCGGTGACGGTCACGAACCCCGCACCTGGCGGCGGAACCTCAAACAGCCAGACGTTCACGGTCACGGCTACCGCAAATCCAGTTCCGACATTATCCTCAATTAATCCGACTTCGACTCTTGCGGGAGGTCCCGATCTCACGCTAACCGTTCTCGGCACGAACTTTGTTTCAAATTCCGTCGTCGACTTCAATGGTGTGGCGGCGACTACCACCTTCGCTTCATCGACCCAGCTCACCGCGGTGATTCCTGCGGATGATGTTGCTGCAACCGGAACATTTCCGGTCGCTGTCGTGAACCCCGCACCTGGCGGCGGAACCTCAAACAGCCAGACCTTCACGGTTATAGAAACTACAAATCCAGTTCCGACACTGATATCGATCAGTCCAACTTCGACCACGGCCGGAAGATCGAGTCTGACGTTGATCATTGCGGGTACTGATTTCGTCAATGACTCGACCGTGCAATGGAACGGAACGGATCTGGCCACGACTTTCGTCTCATCATCGACGCTCACAGCTCTGGTTCCTGCTCCTGATCTTGCGACGGTCGGTACGTCGAGCGTCGCTGTCGTGAACCCCGCACCTGGCGGCGGAACTTTGGGAAGTATGATTTTTGCGATCAACGCTCCGGCGTCGAGTTCGACGGCGGTAAGGTTCATTTTCGCGAACGTCACGTCGACTGCGGTCGTTGGAAGCAATGTAACATTTAACGTCGAAGCTCTTAATTCGTCCGGCACCATTGATACATCGTTCGAGCAGGGAGTGACGCTCACGGTAAGCGGCTCCGGCACGGGCGGGGGACTTGTGACGATCATTGATGGCGTCGGCACCTCGACGATAAGCGACAACGTTGCCCAGAATGTCACTCTCGGCCTCGATGATTCCCAGTCGACGGGTCTTGATGTGGGCGCGGCAGAGAATGTGACCTTTTTGCCGGATTCTGTTGCGCAGTTCACGCTGAACCATCCGGGTAATATGAATGTTGGAACGCGGCTTGGCTATGTCGTGAATCAGGAAGATCGATTCGGAAATCCTGTTTCCACGGCCAGCACGACGGTCTATCTCTATACGAATTCCACGAGCACGAATGCGGCGTTCTTCGATGCGGCGACGGGCGGCGCTCCGGTCACTTCGACGGTCATTTCTTCCGGAAGTACGTCGACCGTTTTCTGGTATTATGACGATACCTTCGGATCACGCACAGTCACGGTATCGGATAATGCTTCCGCTCCTGATGGCGCTGCGGGAATCGCCGATGCAAGCGACACGTTCATGGTCGCCCCCGGTGCGGTGCAATTCATATTTGCAAATGTTCCGGCAAACATGACGTCAGGAAATCGTGCGACGGTGAACGTGTACGCCGTGGATTCATCGAATACTATCTATCCTTCGTTTGCGGGAGGCGTCACGGTTACGGTCTCGGGATCGGCAACTGGTGGCGGATTGGTCAGTCTCGTGAATGGTATCGGCACGACCACGATCATGGACGCGGTGGCCGAAACCGTACACCTTGGTTTTCGAGATACGCAAAATACCGGGTTGGGTATCAGCACAAATGCGCAGATCGTATTTAATCCGGTGTCGGTCATTCCGGTAACGCCGAGCTCGCCTTCAACTCCCTCGACAGGAGGAAGTGCGTCCCCCACGCCGGTTTCTTTCGGTATCAAACCGGGCGTTACGATAACATTCTCCGGGATGGCATATCCTGGTGCGTCGGTAAATGTGATACGCAAGGACCTTGGCCTTCAGGCGGTACCGGTCGCTCAAACGGTCGCTGCCGCGAAGGACGGTTCGTTCCTGGTCGAATTGGACAATGTGACTCGTCTTACCGGCCAGACCTACTTGCTCTCCTTCATGGATAAGAACGGGCTTATTTCCCAAACGAAGGCATATAACGTTCCGGTGCAGGATAAGCTGGTCTACGGAAATATTCTTGCTGCACCGACGCTGGGATTTGTAAACGCGTCGGTGGTCGCGAAAGGAAAACCGATCACAATCACTGGTTACGCAACGCCCAAGGCGACCGTTGAACTTTTTGTCGACGGCAATGCGGCGGGCACCATTACCGTGAACGATCCGTCAGGGAAGTACAGTTACGGGATCGCCACCGACGATCTTGCCACGGGACGCCACGCCGTCTGGGCGATACAAAAATACGCAGAGAGCGCAGTTGAAGTTTCGGGATACACGAATTCGTTATCTCAGGATGAGCTTTTCATAGATGATGCGACCAACGGAACTCTGTTTACTAAGAACGCTTCGGGGACGTACCGTTTTGTTCCTGCGGTGACCGGCGGAACGGCCGGGGTTCTTCCCGTCACCGTAAGTCAGGCTTATACGAAGCAGGCCGAGAGCGATTTTTCGAATCAGCAATCGTTCACGGTCTCTCCGCTTGCAAATCCGAAGCTCGATCTGAACGGCGACGGCGTGGTGGATATCGGCGATCTGAGCGTTTTCCTTTCTTATCTCAAAAACCTGAGCGCCAATCTTGCGAATTTCCATATTGTGGACCCGAATGTTGTCCGAACGCTGGATTTTAACGGCGATGGCGCGGTCGACGCGATCGATCTCAATATTTTGCTTGCAGCTATTCAGAACCCTTAAATGTGGGGAAATGTTCTATAATTAAGCATGTTCATTTGTAAAATCATGAGAAAGAAAATATTGCTTGCTGGAATGATTGCCGTGGTTTCTATGGCCGCTTTTTCGTCCCACGCGGCGCATGCGGCGACGATGTCGTTCATTTCAAGCGCAAGCAATCCGTCGATCGGGGATACGATCGATGTGAGCGTGCGCGTCGATAGCCAGGGTCAGACGGTGAATGCGGCGCAGGGGATCATACAGTATTCCAAAATATCCTTCAGGTTGTAAGCGTCGATCATAGCAATTCCATCTTCAATATCTGGGCACAGGAACCTTCCGTGAACACTTCCACGGGCGAGATATCATTCCTCGGCGGCAGCACGAATTCTTTCAGCGGCGGATCTCTCTATGTTTTGGATATCACATTCATGGTTCGTGGAACGGGTCTTGCGACGCTTAATTTTGCGAACGCCGGAGTGACCGCGGGTGACGGAACAGGATCCAACATCCTGTCCAGTTCAACGGCTATTTCGTTCATGATCGGCGCCGTCACCCCTGCTCCTGTGACTAAACAGGTATCAAGCGCCACGTCGACGCCAGCCGTTGTTCCGCAAGCGGTCGTCTTGCAGGTTGTTCCTGCGCCGGTGCAGATCAAACGTCCGGTGGTGCCGACCACGACCGTTCCGATTGCCCCCGTTATTTCCGTGAATCTTTATCCTGATCAGACTGCCTGGTACAACACGGTCGGAAATTTTCTTGCAGAGTGGCAGTTGCCGGTGGACGTGACCGATGTCGCGACCGCCCTGGACCAGGATCCGCAATTTGCCCCGACCTCTTCCGAGGGGCTCTTTGACAATAAAACATTCGGTACGCTCAAAGAAGGTGTTTGGTATCTGCATGTGCGGTTCAAGAATTCGGCCGGCTGGGGTCCCGTGACGCATTATCGGATCGCAATCGACGTTACGCCACCGTTTCCGTTTACCGCCACCATAAAAGAAGGATCTACGACCGAGGTGGCGGCTCCCACGGTGCAGTTTTCGACGCAGGATCAGCCATCAGGCGTGGCGTTTTATCGGATATTGGCCGATGGAACCCTGGTGGGAACGACCACTGAAACATCGTTCGTCCCGGCCTCGCTTTCGTTCGGGTCGCATGACATTGAAGTACAAGCGGTCGATCTTGCGGGAAATGTGACGGCAAGCCGTCTTTCCGTTACCCTGACGATGCCGCCATTCCTTACGATCGCCGGCATCAAAATAACCGAGGAGATATTTTTCGGCACGATCATCGTCGTGATCGTTCTTGGTATTTTGATCGGATGGTGGATCGGACGCAAGGAAAAAAATCAGAGGAAGAACAGGGTCATCATCGCCGGCAGGGATGTTTCTGCGGGGTTCAATGTCGTCGAAAAGAACATCGATAAGCTTTTGGACGCTTCCGACAACGGATCGGGAGAATCGCAGATGGCGAATATAAAGTTCTTGCTTACCGAGACCAAGGAGGAGATAGGAAAAATAAAGCACTATGTGTCCGATGATGTGGAAGAAATAGAACAATAGTCGATATAAAAAAATTATATTTATATGGAAAACATTTTATCAAACAAAAAAATACTTATAGCGGAAGATGAGCCGGCGATGCTCAATGCTTTGACGGACAAGTTCAAGCGGGAAGGCTGCGTCGTCATAGGGGCGGACAACGGCAAATCCGCGCTCGACCTTGCCGTACAGGAGAAGCCGGATGTTGTTATGCTTGATATCCTCATGCCTCAAATGAGCGGTATGGAGGTTCTGAGCGGCATACGGAACGCATCGGATTGGGGTAAGAAGGTTCCGATCATCATGCTGACCAATCTATCGCCGAACGAAGAAATAATGAGTGGCGTGACAAAAAACGAACCGTCCTACTATCTTATTAAGAGCGACTGGAAATTGTATGAGGTTGTCGAAAAGGTTCGGGATTGTTTTCGGAGTCCGGCACTTTAGTTTTCGGGCGTGATTTTTGGGTTGGTTTTAAGTGTAGAAAGGTTCGATAAAAGAATAACCCAAAGCAAACAATGAAGGATCGTGCGACGAAACAGGATGGATCTGGCGAATCAAGACGACTTGCTTTATTCTATATGAAAGCCTTGATCGATATTGCAAGGGAATCTTTTTTGATTCTCGACTCCGATCTTAAGGTGATCTCGGCAAACCCTATTTTCTACCAGACCTTCCGGGTTCCGCCGGAAAAAACAGAACATCAATTCATCTATGAGCTGGGAGACGGAAAATGGAACATTCCCGGACTGAAGAATTTACTGGAAAAAGTTTTGCCGGAGGAAAAAGCCATAGAAAATTATGAGATCGAGCATGCATTTAAGGCGATCGGGGAAAGGACCATCCTGCTCAGCGCGAAGCAGATAGATCCTGTGGGCCTAATCGTGCTGGCCATGGCGGACATTACGAGCAGGAAGGAGTTTGAAGAGAAAAAGAACGAGTATGCCAAAGAACTTGAGTGCGAGGTGTGCGAGCGGACCAAAGCGCTTTCGGATCAATTGAAAAAACTGGAATTACTGAACCGAACCATGGTCGGAAGAGAATTGAAAATGGCAGAACTCAAAAAAGAAATGATCGACTTGAAGAAGCAGCTTAAAAATTGCGAGGATAACCATAAAAATGGCTGATAAAGTAAAGCCCGAAGATTCCCCGGCTTTTTATAAGTCGCTTTTCGAGAATATGTTGGACGGACTGGCTTATGGACGGATGATTTTTGACGAGCAGGGGAATCCGGTCGACTATGTTTATTTGCAGGTCAACAAGAATGCTGAAAAATTGCTGGGCGTGAAAGATATCGTAGGAAAGAGGGTCACGGAGGTGATACCGGGAATCGAAGCGTCGAATCCTGGATGGATCGAAACGCATGGTCGGGTTGCCTTAACGGGAAAACCAGAGAGATTTGAAACTTACATCAAACCGCTTTCGATATGGCTCTCTATTTCCCTGTTCAGCACTAAAAAGACATTCTTTGTGTCCATTTTCCAGAATATCACCGCCCAAAAACGGATAGAAAAAAATCTGGAAGACGCGCGGATCGCTGCCCAGAACGTTCTTGAGGATTTAAGCATCGAAAAGTCGAGATATGAAGACCTGGCAAAAGATCTGGAGAAGTTCAAGCTGGCTCTCGATAGTGCTTCTGATAACGTGATCATCACCGATCCTGACGGGATCGTGATTTACGTCAATAAGTCCGTTGAAACGGTGACGGGCTATCGGTCAGAGGAAGCGATAGGAAAGAAGAGCGGTGCCCTCTGGAAGACGCCCATGCCTTTGGCGTATTACCAAAAAATGTGGGATACCATAAAAACACAAAAGAAGGTTTTTACGAGCGAGATACAAAACAAAAGAAAGAATGGGAGCATCTATACGGCAGAGATCAGCATTTCCCCGATCCTCAATAAGAACGGAGACGTGGAGTTCTTTGTGAGCATTGAACGTGATATCACGAAAGAAAAAGAGATCGATCAGGCGAAGGACGAATTTATGTCGCTTGCGTCGCATCAGCTCCGTACGCCTCCCAGTATCATTGGATGGTATGCCGAAACGCTCCAATCGGGCGATCTCGGTCCGATGAACGAAAAACAGGCGGAATATGTCGGTGAGATCTATAAGGCGAACCAAAGAATGGTCTCCACCATCAATTCCTTGCTCAATATTTCACGGATCGAAATGGGTACGTTCTCGATCAAGCCGAAAGAGATCGATATCAAAAGCATCATCGATGAAACGCTCAAGGAGCTGATGAGCCGATTCCATCGCAGCGCGGAAGTGAAGAAAGATTACGATCCGAATATGGGCAGTTTCAATGCCGATCC
>CAZWWZ010000018.1:0-10755 GCA_964637795.1 uncultured Candidatus Saccharibacteria bacterium
TCGGGATTTTTCCCGATCAAAAGCGAAATCAGCTTATGCTCCGAAATCCATCTTATGATGTTTTTCATTTTACTTCGTCAGGAACGCGACGATCTGATTGAGGACCCCCATCACGGCCTTTTGGAGGACGCTGACGCTGGCTTCGAGATTCGAGACACGGGCCTCGAGGGCCGATATGCGTGGAGCGCAATTCTCTTGCGAGTCCGCGGCGTTCACTTTCTGCTGCAATGCCTGCACCTCCGCGACCAACTGATTGTTGGCGACCTCGAGATTATAGATTCTCGGAATCGTGTTATCGGTCGCTCCCATTCCTGTGGCAGACGGAACGCCGACCGTCACCGTCTGCGCCATCGCCGCCGCTGGCATGATGATGATCGCTAACGCCGATGCCGCTATATAAAATTTTTTCATGGTAATGTTGGATTTAAAAATGCTCCCCACGCAGGGGAGCTTCTTCGACCAAAAAGCCCACCACGTAGGTAGTGCCTTTCGGCACTCATACCAGTTTCCCGGTATGGCTGATCAGAGCAATCCCACATGATGGGTTCTTTGGCTCTGATCAGACTTTTGGCCATGCCGCAACGAATCGCTACGGTTTAGGCGCACTATTTAATTGTAATTGAATGTTAGCACCAAGTTTTGGCCCTTGCCAGTCCTTAGCAATTCTTATAAAAAGCGATAAAATTGGATCAATGATGAAAGAGGAACCCAAACTTATGGAGAACCGACTTTTCCAACGCAAGTTATTTTTGGCGCAATGGCTCAAGCGGTATTTTACGTATAGACCGAGAGAGGAGAACGCACATCTTCGCAGGGATGAGATTGAGGACAATCCTATTTTAAATGATTCGGCGGGGCTTGATCGCGCTCTTGCAAGTATGAAAAAAGAATTAGGAGAAGGATTTGATTACTATCACATGTATAGCAGTGAATTTGGCGACCTTGGTATCGCGATAAGTGTAGATGATCGAGCGGCCCTTGATGCGTATTCGCTAAAACTTGAGCATGCTTCAAAAAAGGCAAAGATTGTTGAAAACCCCCACGAGTTCATTTTAAAAGAAACAAAATTATATCTAATCGGCAGCAAGAAAGGGCCGTATAAAATGGAGGATGGAGCCCTGCGCCACGAGTTACTCTCTTTCCTGATAAAAGAGAAAAAATTTATACCCACCAAAGATCTTGCGACCGAACTGACCATATTGCTCAATCATACAATTTCAACAACAAGGATCAGGGCAACCATTGATCAAATTAGGGATAAGGTTCACGTCACATTTGGAATACCTCGAAGCTCGATCATTGAGAATCGGCCGCAAGGTGGATACCGTGTTACGAATATAAAAATCGAAAAATAGTTCGCGAGGCATACCTCGTGGCACATACTTCCAATTACCCTGTGTATAACCAATTTTAATGACCCCTGATATGGGTCTTTTTTTACCTTTGAATTTTTAGTGAGGTAGGTGCGAGGCAGTGGGGGTGGCGGTGTTCAATTACATCGTGAACCCCAAGGCATTGAAAACTTTAAAAGAGATTGTGCTCCGCGATTGCGGAGTTCTTCTCGCTGATCCCCAAGCTCAAGAATTTGGGATGTCCTTGCTAAAGCTCACACGCATCTCCGTTGCGACACTCGCTAGAGCGGAGGATAAAAAGGTCGAACAGAAAAAAATCAATCCTAACAACAATGGCAAAAACTAAATTTGTACCTGGGTCATTTATTGTGGTGCCGAGTAAATATCTCATCATGGAGGTCGATGCTGTATCGCAAAGCGTTTTTCTTTGGCTTTGTAGTTATGCGAACTACGAGAGAGATGGCTATTGCTACCCAAGCATTAAAACGCTGGCAAATCTCTGTCACGTGAGCAGGAATACCGTCAAAAATAGGATTAAGAAGCTAGAGAAAGCTGGGCTTATCGCAAAGGTGATTCGCCGACGTGAAGATGGAATAAATCTGACGAATCTTTATAAGATTCTAATTGACGATCGAAAACCAATGCTGGGTAGATCAAAAAATGCCTCCTATAGGGCAACAGCCGAATGGATAGATGGTCATGAATTGGCTACGAATTAAATAAAGATAATTAAATCTATTGAAATAAATAAGCAAAACCATAACAAGTTTTATCACTGGCTATTTCGCGTGTTCTCGGTAATGTGTGTGGTAAAGGTTCAAGTCAAAATAAAAAACGAAAAAATGAGCAACATAAAAACAATGAATTTCCGGGCGTATGTGAGGAAGTCGAGCGAAGCGGAGGATCGACAAGCCCTCTCGATCGAGTCGCAGATCGATGAGTTGAAGAAACTCGCCAAGAGCAAGGATATGCCGCTCACGGATGATAAGATTCTCCAAGAGGCGCATTCAGCGAAGACGGCATTCGAAAGGGCCGTCTTTGAACAGCTGATCAAAGAAATTAAACACGGATTGATTCAGATAATTATCGCGTGGCATCCTAATCGTTTGTCGCGCAATGCCATCGATGCCGCGCGGCTCATCGAGCTGATGGATCAGGGAAAACTCATAGAGATCATAACGCCGAGCCAGACATTCAGGAATACGCCACAGGATAAGTTCATGCTCCACCTCATGACGGGCCAAGCGAAGCTAGAAAACGATGCCAAAGGAATCGACGTTCGGCGTGGGCTTAGGAAAAAGAACGAAATGGGGTTTCCTGCCGGCGTGGCGAAGCCCGGCTACATGAACGATTACGGCAAGAAAGGCGAGCGGAAGATCATCGTCGATCCTGAGCGTTTCGGTCTGATGCAGCAGCTTTTCAAAGCGATGCTCAGCAGGAAGTATTCCGTGCAATCGCTTCTGAAATATGCGGATGAGGAACTTGGCCTCAAGACGATCCAGCGGAATAGGCAGGGAGGTAAGCCGCTGGCCCGCTCGCGCATCTATGAAACCTTAAAAGACCCTTTCTATGCAGGCTTCTTTTATGGCAAAGATGAACATGGAGAGCTGGTGCGGTACGAAGTGAACGAATCCGTGCCGCGCATCATCACGGAATCGCAGTATTGGGAGATACAAACGATTCTCGGGCGCAACGGAGCCGTGCGGCCGAAGATCAATAAGCAAACGTTCCCATACACCGGCCGCACCCGTTGCGGAAGCTGCGGCGGAGCCGTAGTGGCCGAGAACAAGTATCAACTCATCTGCACGAAGTGCAAATTCAAGTTCGCCTATAAGAACCGCACCGCGTGTCCCAGTTGCGGCACGAGGATCGATCGGATGGAGCATGCGACATATCTGCATTACACCTTCTACCACTGCAGTAAGCGCCGGATGCCGGATTGTCCGGAGCGGAGCGTCCATGAGAGCGATATCGATGAAGCGCTCGCGGAGGAAGTGGAAAGCAAGTTCGTCATGTCCGAGGCGCTCAGCAAGTGGTGCATCGACAATCTCGATGCCCTCGCCGAGAGCGATCGGAAGAACGAGTACGAGCGCAAGGCGTCGTGGGAGCGCCAGAGGGAGGAGAAGCAAAAAGAATACGATCAGTTGGTCCAAATGAGGATAAAGGGTCTCATCGATGACGATACCGAATTCCTGCGCCTTAAGGCCGCCCTAAAGGCCGACATCCAACGGATTGATGAAATACTCGCCACGTTCGGCACGGTCGATACGGCGAGCCTAGAGCGGGCAAAGAAAGCGTTTAATTTTGTTGTCGGCCTCGCGGAAGTATTCCGCAACGGCGACTTCGCGGAAAAACAGGAGGCATTGATAGAACTCGGTTCGAACCTAACGCTGAGCGACAAAAAACTCAATGTTATCAATAAAGAATTGTTCTCCGTCATCTCAAAAGGCCTACTTAAGGCGAAGGCGGAAAATCCCGCGTTCGAACCTAAGAATTATGAAGCAAATAAAAGCCAAACGGAGGCTTTCGCCTCCGTTCGTCCTGTATTGCTCCGCGACCAGGACTCGAACCTGGAACCATCGCCTTAACAGGGCGCCGCTCTACCATTGAGCTATCGCGGAATGTCTTACAACCAAATCGATTATATCAAAGGCGGGTCGGAATTTCAAATGAGCGTCCGTCTGAATCCCGACTTTTGCCAGGGTCCAGGCGGATGCGGAGCGGAAATTACGGCTATCCTGCTTGCTGGGGGATCGCAACATCGATGCCACCGGTGGTTGTCGTTGAAACTTCGAAATAAACATTCGATGTTCCGCCGGTCAGAAACAGGAAGGGGGCGTTTGTGGGATCGACCGTGAAAGTGAGAGGTTCGCCTGGATAGAGCGTATTAGGCGTTCCTTCGCAGGTGCTGGTGCCGAGGGCGAAATTCGTCTCAGTGGGTGATGCCGGCGCTATCATGTCGCCTTGCTCGTCGGAGATGAAGCGAAGGTTGATGGGAACGCATTGAGGGATGTCTCCCAGGGTGACATTTACCATAAGCGTGAGCTCATTGCCCGCAAGCGTAGCTCCTGAGATGGCGAACGATGATTGTCCTTCGGTCCACGTGACGGATGGGGAAGCGAAGTTTGATGCGAATGTTTGGAATGTCGTAGTCGCGGGGGTCGTACTGGCGTTTTGCGTTGAAGATGCCTCCGTGGAGGAGGGGAACGTGAATGTTCCCGTGGAACTCGTGGCTTGTTCGGCGGTTTGCGGCTGGACGACCTGGGTTCCCGCTCCGAAGATGACGATGTATGCCGTAATGCCGAGCACGACAGCGAGGCACCCCAATACGATCAGGACCTTATTGAGAGTTATGTTGTGACCTCTGAAATTCATAGGATAAGAATAACTTTATTTTACCACAAACACTATTTTTTTTCTTTTCAATACAAAGGTTCCGTGGTTCGATCTGGAATGCGATTTTGAAAAATGCCGATATCGTTTTTGTTCGATACCGGCATTTTCAGAAAGATGCGCTTTTGCTATGCGCCTATCTTCGCTTTCTCCTCGGAAGGAATATCGTCGATCTCGCAGATGCCGCTCACGCAGGCGAGCTCTTTTTTCACGTCGATATTCGAATCATCCTTCTCGTAGAGGAGTATCTGCGAGAAATCGATGTTCGGAAGCTTTGCTGCCATTTCTTCATAGCGTTCCTTCGTGATCTCCTCGTAGGGCGCAAGAAGATAAACATCGTCTTCGCGAGGAAGGAAGGAAAGTCCGCCAAGGACATTCCAATTTTCATAGAGCCAGTTTGCAACCGTGATCCATTCGTCGGGACCGACGGAGATCGTGACGGACGGATTGTGTTCGGTGTAATTCTCCTTCACCATTTTCCAGTACTCGAGCTGCTGGAGTGCGGTGAGATCGTTTTTTGTGATCGCGTTATCAGGCGCCTTTACCGGGAATTCGACGACATATGTGTTCGCTGCCGAAAGCGACTGGCCAACTTCCGGAAAGTAAGGATATTTCTGATCCTTGATCATCTGAAACAATGCATCGGTCGAAGCGATGCGTACGCGGCGAATATAGTACTTCGCATGGCGCGCATGGAGGCCCGATGACGAATCGACGGTCTGGGAGAGATTACCCGAAGGTTTGACGCAGGTTGTTGCAGTTGCCGGCTTGATGCCGAATCGCTTCGCGTATTCCTGGTTCACTTCGATTGCGCGATCACGAAGTTTACGCAAGGTTCCCGGGTTCCGGACGGCGGGGCAGTCCCACTGGCCGGTGATCGAAACACCCAAAAGACGTTCTTCCTCGCAATGCTTTTTCCAGTCCTTCGAAAGATAAGGGAAGTTGGTCAGGGATGCCTGATAAGTGCCAAGAATAGCGGCAACCTTCATCTTCTTCAGAAGTGTTTCCTCGGTGTCTTCGGCGCGCGCGACGATCTCCGAAAGATTGCAATACTGTTTCGGCTGGAGCAGGATCTCACCACAGGGATTCACGCCAAGCGTATCGATGCGTTCGCCCAAAAGCTTGCGGCGGCGCTCGGGGATCTGTGTTATCAGACTGCCGCGATTGAAGATACCGCGTTCGCCGGATTTGCTTTTCACGAGCGCGAGCCATTCATCGAGGAACTGCTCGGCTGACGGCTTCTCGGTGTAGACCGCAGAGTTGTTCGCCATCATGCGCTGGGGTTCCGCGATGTAGAACTGGCCCATCTTCGCGTCGCGCATTTCCTGGTCATCGAGGTCGGAGAGGGAAATGGTCGCTGAACGGCGGACGCCGCCCGAAACGACGACTTCGCCTATCTTGCAGCAGATATCATGTACATCGATGTTCGAAAGCCGCCGTCCTTGTTTAGCGAGGATCTTCCGTCGCGCAAAGATGAGGAGCGATCGGAGAGGTTCCGGCCCGGAGCTTTTGCCGCCCATCGTTTTGAGGCGAGCGCCTGCGGGACGGAGTTCCGAAAAATCAAAATCAACATCTTTTCCGTCGAACCATGTTTTGAGGCCCAAGGTCAGCGCGTCGCACCATCCTTCTTTACTGTCATCCACGACATGGGCTTTCAATTTTTCTCCGGATTGCTTTCTGATTTGCGGAAGCTGTCCGACGTTCTGGCTCTCGACGGAGAATCCGACGCCGGTGCCGCACATCGAGATGTACATCATCTCGGCGAAGTCCTCCGGTTTCTGGATCGCAATATAGGAACAGTTGTATGCTGCAACGTTCGTTGCGCGCGCCGCTTTGCCGGCAAACTGCAAAAGGCGCATCGACGGCATTGATTCCTGTTTGAGGATCGCTTCGCGGACTTCTGCATACTCGGCCTCCGTCAGTTTGTCGCCGAGATTCTCTTTCATGAAACCGATGTAGCGATCGACGGTTTCGATCCATGTTTCGCGCCGGCCCTCTTCCTCGATCCATTTCGAATACGTTCGATAATAGACGAACTCGGCGAGCGCGTTATGGAAATATTTTTTGCTGTTTTCCGCGAGCTTTTGCACGTGCTCCGGAATTTCGCGCTTGCGTTCGCGTATTTGCGCGCGATCGCTGCGATAGAGAATGTATGCTTTCGCGGTTTTCGCGAAGTCCATCACAATGAGCTCGGTTTCGACCGCATCCTGGATCTCTTCGATCGTGGGAGTGTGCTCCGCGGGGAAGCGTTTATTGAGTTCGCCGATGACCTGCTCGGTCACTTTCTGTGCGTCATCCCGCAAACCTTCATTCGTGACGCTCATTGCTTTCGCAATGGCATTCATGATCCGATTTTCGTCGAATGGTACGATGCGACCGTCCCTTTTTTTGACCTGCGTGAGGTGATTTTTTGAAAAAATCATGAATGTAATTTTTTTATTGCGCTGATCTTTCAGCAAGTTTCATATTTCGCCAAGAACTCGTTTCAAAACAGTGTGAAAATTTTGAAATGAGTTCCCGTCTGCCGTGGCAGGTTGTCTCACGTATCGGTGAACGGCAACGAACTTCTGAAATTTCAGCGCACAAGGTTTTTTTATTTCGACTTAGCAATTGTAGCATATGCACAAGCTGTGCATAACTCCCAAAAAACCATATAATTCCTTAGCTTTATTACTTTGTCAAAACGTGATGAAATAGAAATGAAAAATAAGGCGTTTTCTCTTTTACGGTTGTTTTTGGGGAAAATGTTATAATGAAACCATGGCAATAGTGTCAAATAAAAACGTTTCCCTGATGCTCCGGGAGATCGGCGAACGCCTTGCGATGAAGGATATTCCCTTCAAGCCTCGGGCATATGAAAAAGCAGCCGACGTGATCGACGGCCTCGAGGAAAATGTCGTGGATATGTATAAGACCGGCGGACGGAAGGCGCTCGAGGCGATTCCGAGCGTCGGTAGTTCGATCGCGGAAAAGATAGAAGAGCTTTTGAAGACGGGCCATGTGAAATATCTGGAAGGTCTTGAACGGAAAACGCCGGTTGACCTTGCGGGATTATCGCGCATTGAAGGATTGGGACCGAAATCGATCAAGACATTGTACCAGAAACTGGACATCCGCACGGTTGCGGAACTTGAGGCGGCGGCAAAGGCGGGAAAGATCGCGAAGCTCGAAGGATTTGGCGTAAAGAAAGAGGAAAATATCCTGAAAGGCATCGGTTTCGCGAAATCTTCCGGTGGTCGGTTCGTTCTTGGATTTGAGATGGCGGAGATCCGGGAAATAGAAAAACGCGTGAACGATCTGCCGCAGACGAAAAAAGTAATCGTCGCCGGTTCGGTGCGGCGGAGAAAGGAGACGATCGGCGACGTCGACATTCTGGCGATCTCAAAAGATCCAAAACCGATCATGGATTTTTTTACGACGATGCCGGAGGTCGTGAACGTGATCGCGCACGGTGAAACGAAATCTTCCATAAAATTAAAATCAGGGATCAATGTCGATCTGCGCGTAGTGTCAGAGAAATCGTACGGTGCGGCACTCAATTATTTCACCGGATCGAAGGATCATAATGTTGCCTTGCGGCGGATAGCGATCGCACACGGATGGAAGTTGAATGAGTACGGACTTTTTGAGGGAGAACGAAGGAAGGAGAAAGGAGAAGATGACGGAAGGATGATTTCCGGAGAGACGGAGGAAGAACTGTACCGCAAGCTTGGCATGGAGTACATCGAACCGGAGCTTCGGGAAAATACCGGCGAAATCGAAGCGGCCCTAAGGCAAGCCGAGGGCAAGCCCGGAGGTTTGCCGAAAATTATCGGCTACGATGATCTTTGCGGCGATCTTCAGGTGCAGACGGATTGGACCGACGGAACGGATTCGATCGAAACGATGGCGAAGGCCGCGATCGCGCATGGCTTGGAATATATCGCGATCACGGACCATACGAAACGCCTTGCCATGACGCATGGCCTGAACGAAAAACGCATCTTGGAACAGATGGCGGAGATCGACCGGCTGAATAAGAAATTCAAAGGGAAAATAACGATCCTGAAGGGGAGCGAGTGCGACATTCTGCGCGATGGTTCGCTCGATCTGCCGGATAAGATCCTCGCCAAGCTTGATGTGGTCGGTGCTTCCGTCCATTCTTATTTCAATCTTTCGCGCGAAGAACAGACGGAGCGCGTGAAGCGTGCCATGGAAAATCCGAACGTCGATATTCTGTTTCATCCGACCGGCCGGGTGATCAACCGGCGTCCCGCCTACGACATTAATATAGAGGAGCTTATCGCGGCGGCGAGGCGAACGGGGACGATCATGGAGATTGACGCGTTTCCCGACAGGCTTGATCTCAAAGACGAGCATATTCGACTGTGCGTCGAGGCCGACGTGAAGATGGCGATTGATTCAGACGCTCATTCGCCGATGCATTTCCCCTATCTTGAATATGGTATTGCACAGGCAAGGAGGGGATGGGCGACCAGGGCGGATATTATCAATGCGTGGCCGCTCGAGAAGATGCTGAAGTTCTTGAAGAAGTAAAAATTTTCGTTCTCCGTGCCCGCATGCGTGGGTACGGGCTCCGGCGGAGGTATCCACCTTCTTTTTTAAGCATGATAGTCCCGCCGTGGCGAGACCATAGCCACAGGAACGGGACTGCGGAATGAGTATGTTATACTTATATCAATGAAAGATGAAACCCCGCGCGAGAAACTATCGATGAAGAAGCAGGTTGTCGCCGGTTTTGTGATCTATCGCCGCACGACCGAGGGTGTGAAATTTCTTCTGCTTTATCGCCGCGGGAGCTATTGGAACTTTCCAAAGGGTCATTTCGAACCCGGTGAGCGGACGATCGATACGGCACTTCGGGAGCTCGAGGAAGAGACCGGCATCAAAAAGTCCGAACTCCATATCGTTCCGAATTTTCGCGCTTATGAACGGTTTCATTTTCAGGTTGGAGACGAAAGGATATTCGACACGGTCATTTTGTTCCTTGCCGAGACGCGCAAGGCGGAGATACGGATCGAACCGCGCGAGCATAGCGGCTATGGCTGGTTTTTGCCGCGCGACGCGTCGAATGTCATCGGAAAGAAGTATGAAGATACGCGCAAGGTGTTGCGGCAGGCAAATCTGTTCCTTGCCGAACGCCGCAAGCGGTATCAACATCGTCCGCTAGAGAAAAAAGAACAGGAACATTCCGAGAAGGAAGAGAAAATAAAAAATCCGCAATAAGCAGATTTTTATCGTATAAAATATCTCTCTCGCCCTCGCGAAGGTGAGAGTCTACGCTTCATCGTTGCCCGATAATAGATTTTCCATTATATAATGTGCCACCAGGTTTGTTGGCCGAAATGTATATGAAATATTGTTTTTCCATAAAGACAGTATTTCATCTCTAGATTAAAAAGATATCAAAAGCATGGAACCTCGACCGGGTCGAGGACGACAGAAGACTCATGTTTTTAGTGTAATCAGGTGACATTAAAAAATCCGCAGAAATGCGGATTTTTTAATTGATCACTACTTTACGGCCTCGAGAACTTTCTTGAACACTTTCGGTTCATTCTCTGCGAGATCCGCGAGGATCTTTCGGTCGAGCGTCACTTTTTTCTTCTTGAGCGCGGCGATCAGCTTGCTGTAGGAGATGCTTTCTTCGCGCGCAGCGGCATTGATCTTTACGCTCCAAACGCGGCGGGCGGTCCGCTTCTTTTCCTTGCGCCCACGGAAGGCATGGCTCCATGCGTGAAGCAGGGCTTCCTTGGCGGCGCGTTCTTTTGTGCTGCGGCCCCAAGAGAAACCTTTTGCGTACTTTAGGGTTTTATTGCGATGCTTTAAAGCGTTGACTCCTCGTTTTACTCTCGGCATGTTAGTAGTTGATTATCTTTTTCATCGGATAGTCGAGCGAAAGCGTTTTGCGCTTGCTCTGGATCTTCCTTGCGTTCTTGCGCGTGCGGAAATGGTCCACGGCCATGGGGCGGCGGACGACTTTACCGTTCTTTGTGATCTTCACGCGTTT
>CAZWWZ010000019.1:0-4994 GCA_964637795.1 uncultured Candidatus Saccharibacteria bacterium
TGCGGTATGAGAGATTCTAATCCTTTGCCAAGCATGATAAAAAGTTAAAAGTTAAAATAGGAAGGAAAATTTGATATCGATCTTCATACATTGAAATCTCCGAAATCTTTGCTTGCCGCGGCCCCTTCCGGTACCGAGGTCTTCATCTCGTCCGCGATTATTTCATCGGCAAGCCGACGATACGCTTCGGCGCCGCTCGAATCCGGGCGATACAGAATGACCGGCCGCGAATAGCTTGGCGCTTCCGCAAGCGCGACACTTCGCGGCACCTCGACCGCGAACACGCGATGCGGAAAATGTTCACGGAGATTCTTCGCCACCTCGCGGCTCAAATGTTCCCGTTTATTATACATCGTAATGAGCGCGCCAGAAATTGCGATCGGATGGTCAAGATTATTCTTGATGAGCTCAATGGTCTCCAAAAGCTGACCCAACCCTTCCAGACTGTAATATTCCGCCTGCACCGGAATAATGACCTCATCCGCCGCCATGAGCCCGTTCAACGCAAGCAAACTTAGGCTCGGCGGCAGATCGATCAGGATATAATCGTACTGATGCCGCACGCGATTCAAAAATTTCCGCAGAAAATATTCGCGTTCCGGCATACCGACCAACTCGACGAGCGCGCCCGCGAGATGCGGCGCCGCCGGAATGAAATGATAGTTATAAATCTGGCTCGGTAAAATAAGTTCTTCCTGCGTCGCCTCGCCGATGATGCCGTGATAAATGCTCTTGCCGCCTTTCGCCTGGTCGTAGCCTAACGCTGAACTCGCGTTCGCCTGCGGATCAAAATCGACGAGCAAAACCCGCCGTCCCGCAAGCGCCAGATATGCGCCAAGGTTGACGGCAGTCGTCGTTTTTCCGACGCCGCCCTTCTGATTGCAGATCGCGATGACACGTGCCATATAGTGCTATTATATCGCGAAACCCTCAAGGTTCATAGCGCTTTTATCATCCCCGCGAAGCCTCATCCCTGCACGGCGGGGAGCAACGAGATCCATTGCTTCGCAATTCCCCGTGAACCTTATCCTCATAATGACCTTCACCTCAAAAACAGAAAAGCCTCGCATGGATAAAGCTTACGAGAGGCTTTTCCGTACGAGGTTAAAAAAGATGGAATCGCTGGGCCGCTTTGTGAATCCCAAGAACGGATACGCACAAAGTAAAATATGCTATCACGCTGCCGAAAGCGCAGAAATCTGCGAATACATCGCTCTTGGTGTTCTTATAGCCCACGACCTCAGCAATGATGGCAACTATCACGGCGACTGGCAGGAAAAACCAATTCGGGTTCAATTTGGTTTTTGACATGGCAAACTCCTCCTTTTTTCAGGATAATGCCGATAAAATGCCGCGTCAAATATTTTCCACGCACTGTCTCCTTTTGAAAAAATAGATTGGGTAAAGTTTATATTTTAAAGACGAGGTCTATAATGAAACTATGCCGCAAACCGAATTGCAGAAATTGATCACCGATTATCTCGCTTATCTTGAGATCGAAAAAAATCGGTCGCCAAAAACACGGGAAAATTACGAACACTATCTGCGTGTTTTTATGGAGTTCGCAAAAATAAAAACTCCCGCGGAGATCACTGACCAGCTTGTCCGCGAATTCCGCATGGCCATTGCGCGCCGGAATATAAAAAAAGTAACGCAGAGCTATTATGTCATCGCCCTGCGTAATTTTCTCAAATATCTCGCGAAACGCGATATTATATCGCTCTCACCGGATAAGATAGAACTGCCAAAGACACCATCGCGGCAGATCGAAACCCTGGCCTATAGCGACCTCGAACGGCTGCTTGCGGCGCCGAAAAGCGATAGTTTGCGTGATCTCCGTGATAAAGCGATCCTTGAAACGTTCTTTTCGACCGGACTCCGTCTCGCCGAGCTCTGCTCGCTCGACCGCTATCTCGATCTCGACCGTGGCGAATTTTCGGTTCGCGGCAAGGGCGATAAAATCCGCGTCGTGTTCCTTTCCTCATCAGCAAAAGACGCCATCAGAAATTATCTCAAAAAACGGGTCGATGTCGAAGAAGCGCTCTTTGTCAGCATCAATAAATCGGGCAAGGTGATCGGCCGCATCACGCCGCGGTCGGCGGAGCGCGTCGTGACATCTCGCGCCCTTCAGGCAGGCATCGCGAAACCCGTGCATGCGCATGAGCTTCGGCATAGCTTCGCAACCGATCTTCTCATGAACGGCGCCGATCTCCGCTCCGTGCAGGCGCTTCTCGGTCACGCGAACATTTCAACGACGCAGATCTATACCCACCTCACCGACAAACAGCTCCACGAGATCCACAAAGAATATCACGGAAAAAGGCGGGAAGGATGAAAGCGCATCGTCATCGCCCCCGAAGAGGGGCGACCCGTGTTTCCTGTTTTTTAAGTCTTTTACAAGCACATATCCTCCGTCTCCACGGAGCGACTAAATAAAACTTCAATAAAAATTCCCCGCTTCGTCACGATGACCGAAGCGAGGAATGGTTGAAAGAACGAGCACGGGTCATCCCCGATGCGCACGCAAGCGATTCCGCCGAATTCGAAAGTGATACGTCCCCCATTGCGATCCGGCGATCGCCGCAACGAAAATGATTGCTTCCCTCCACTGCAGATGACGACCTCCCATGAAACACGAGATGGCACCGACGATCATCATGAGACCGAAGAAATATCCCATGAAATACGTTTCGTCGATCCATGCGACCACGGCCGACGCGACGACAACCTGAGCCAGAACGACCCAAAAAACTGTCGTTGGACGGAAACCGGCGTATATGCCGACGATCGCCTCAGCAAGGAATACGACCACCGCCAGGGTTGCGAACAATCCCATTTTGTTGCTGGGACTGAGTTGAATGCTGAACATGACAAAGCCCTCCTCTGATTCTTTTTATCATAATTAAACTAATTCGTCAAGTACGCTCCGCCCTGTCATTTCGGGCGGCTGGGGGATATGCATGATCTCAAGCAAGGTCGGTGCCACATCGGCAAGCGACCCCAATGTTTCCATCGTAAGCGATTCCTGATTGATGAATTTTCTTCCCTTGAATTCTTCCCCTATCAAGTGAAGCGGTACAGGACTCGGATCGTGCTGGCTTTCGGGCAGTCCGGTCATCGGATTGATCATCTCTTCCATATTGCCATGGTCGCCGGTGATCGCAACGAACGCACCGGAACTTTCAGCGGCCTTCAGAACCCGTCCGATCTCGCGATCAATGACCTGCACCGCGGCAATGCCGGCATTGTAATCCGCAGTATGCGCGATCGTATCAGGATTCGCATAGTTCACTAAAATGAAATCGAACGTGCGATTTTCCATCGCCTCAACGAGGCGGTCCGTGATCGGCTTCGCCATCATCTCGGGGTGCTCCTCCGGATGCAAACTTTCCTGCGATGGAATAAGCGTGCGATATTCGTTCAGGAACGGAGCTTCCCGCAAACCGTTGAAAAAATAGGTCACGTGCGCATACTTATAGGTTTCCGCAAGGCGAAGCTGGATCAGATCGTGATCGGAAATAACCTTTCCCAGGGGGTTCTCCACGGTGTCCGCCGGAAACGCAACCGGAACGTTGAACGAATCATCGTAATGGCTCATGGTTGCGACGTAGAGATTTTTGAAATCGATCGTTGCGAATTTATCGAATGGTTTGACGATAAATGACGACGCGAGCTGGCGAATGCTGTCTTCACGATAGTTGAAGAAAAAAAGAGCGTCGCCATCCTGCACTTTCTTGTCGTCTTCCCCTTCGCGAGACGCAAAACGCATCGGCGGAAGATATTCCTCCGTAACACCGTTTTTATAATTCGCCTCGATAAGCGGCATCGGATCGGAGACCACATTTCCGAACTGTCCCGTCATTGTCTGATAGGCAGCTTCGGTCAATCGCCATTCACCCTGACGATCCATGGCATAATAGCGCCCCATCAAACTCGCAAGATACTGCTGCGGCACTTCCTGCAAAAATTTTTCGAGCGTGTGCGGCGGGCTGTCTTTTGCATCGGCGAAAAGATGCAGATTTATTTTCGGAACTTTTTCCTGCTCCGCCATCTTGATAAGCGCCTTCAAATGATCGAGCGAAGCGTGGACGTTCGCCTTCGTGAGTAGTCCTGCGAAATTTATCGCGCCGCCGGACTCCCGCGCATGAGCGCACGCTTCTTTCAGTACTTTGTTTTCAAAAAATGTGCCGTCCTGGATCGCCATCATGATCTTTGGATAATATTGGTACAACACTTTCCCGGCGCCGAGCGTAAGATGACCTACTTCGCTGTTACCAACCTCACCCCACGGTAAACCAACCGAAATACCCGAAGCCTGCAGGCTTGTCATGGGATAATTATCATGAAGCCACGCGAAATTTTCCGGCTTTGCGACATAGATGGGATTCGACGCGTTGTTCGGACCAATACCCCAACCATCAAGAATAATGAGAACAAAAGTCCTTTTGGCCATAACAAGCTTATTCTACCATGATAAACGCCGCAAAAACATTGCATAATTCATTATTTTATGGTTTCTTATATTAAGAGTTTTTACGCGAGCCAAGAAAGGAGGCAGCGAGAATGACCCAGTATGACCCATCTTACTGGGCAGACAGCCAGTACGATCAATACGAAGCGATGTGCGGCGATAAAGTTCCGCACAAAACTCGCATGGAAGCTATCTCCGCCGCAGAGACGTATTTCTATGAAACCGGAGAACGCCTGGCTACGTATCCATGTGACTTTTGTGCTTCCTGGCACACCGGCCATAATCGACATCCTCAAAATCAGCGCAAAAGGAGAAAAAAATAATGGACGGGAATACACGATGATTCCCGTCCATATCCATATTTATCAGAGGTCCACCGATTGAAAACAAAAGAAAAATACGGTAGCATATCCGAAGAACTTAACAATTCTCCCGAAAACGAGTTCTATGCCAGGGTAGCTCAGTGGTTAGAGCAGGGCTTTCATAAGGCCAAGGTCGTGGGTTCGACTCCCACCCCTGGCAC
>CAZWWZ010000019.1:5094-7030 GCA_964637795.1 uncultured Candidatus Saccharibacteria bacterium
CCGAATCGCGGCCAAAACCCGCTGTCCCATTCAAAATTATCGAGAAGCGACCAATGGAAATAGCCCCGGACATCCACGCCTTCATTCATGGCCTTTTTAACGGATGCAAGATAGTTTTCAATGAACAATGCTCGTTCCGCATCCCGCGCGTCGGCAAGCCCGTTCTCCGTTATATAGATCGGTAGTCCATATTTTTGAAGTTGTTTCAATATCTGATACATGCTCTCCGGGTAGATCTCCCATCCGAGATCCGTTGTCTCTTTATTTCTGTTCTTATTGAGACCGCTATCGATGCGATTATGAAAATAATGATTGACCCCGACAAAATCGGAAAATCTGATCGTACGTTCGAGAAAATAAAAATTCACAAAACGATCCATGAGATATTTCAATGCGTCATTCATTAAACCTCCCGCCGATTCGAACCAGCTCAAATGCATTGCCGCCCCCACGCGCGCTTCCGGCGCAATATTCTTGATGCTCCGGTATGCCACGCAATGCGCCTTGACCATATGGTTCATGCTTCGATAAAGCGGCATAACGCCATGCTTTTCCGGTGGACGCGTTCCTTGGTAATAACCATGAAAGGCGACTATCTCCGGCTCATTGATGGTCATCCAAAACGAAACATCCACAAGGGAACGCGCCATATGCTCGGCATAGTGCGAAAAATATTCAGGAAATTTTTCGTTCATCACGCCTCCTTTCTCCGCAAGCCAAACCGGCAAAGTGTAATGCCATAACGTAACGAACGGTTCCATGCCGCGCTCGCGGAGCGCCGCGACCACTTCACGGTAATGCGCAATTTCCTTCTCGTCGAATTTCCCCTCTTCCGGTTCGACGCGCGACCACTCGATCGAGAAACGGTGCGCGGTATGGCCTAATGATTTCGCAACATCGAAATCCTCGCGAAAGCGGTGATAGTGGTCGCACGCGCGAGCGGAAACATAATTCTCTTCCTGGAGCGGACTCGGAAAACCGTTCAAGATATAATCCGGCCACTTTTTTTCTCCGGCACGACGGGCAAGTTCCTTGGCATTCTTATGCTCCCATACGGTCCAATCGTTATGGGTATTGCCTTCAACCTGATGTGAAGCCGTCGCCGCGCCAAAGAGAAAATTCTGGATCATTCTTCCAATATTTTCTTCAATTTTGCATTTGGCTTTGGCGCCTTGATCATGAAATCGACCAAAAGGTCGCCACGATTCGCGGAGAACATCTGATTAGCGCCGAATTGCGGCATACCTTCCCGAGGGATCCGCAAATGATCCTTCAAATTGAATCCGGCCGGGATTTCAACGGTTACCTGCTTCCCCTCGATGGTCGGCACGACGATCTTTTTGCCAAGCAAAAGATCAAGCACATTCAGTTCGTGCCTCACAATGAGATCGTTCCCTTGCCGCTCAAAGATCGAGTGATGCGCCACGCGCACACGTGCGTAAAGATCTCCCGCTGCCGCCCCACGTTCTCCTGCTTCGCCCATGCCTTTTATCTTGATCAGTTGATTGTCTTCGATGCCGGGCAAAATTTCTATCTTTATATCGCGGGTCGATATTATACGTCCGGCACCATGGCAAACAGGGCAAGCATTCTTCGGCACTTCACCGGCACCATGGCATTTTTCACACGTCTTAACCTGGGAAAACGCACCGAAAAACGTCCGCTTTTGTTCGCGAACTTCGCCCTGCCCATCGCATGCCGTACATTTTTCGAAACCACTGCCCGCAGCTGCGCCTTTCCCCTTGCACGCATCGCACGTCGTAAATGTCCGCACATGCAATGTCTTTGAAACACCGAGAAACGCCTCTTCAAGCGTGACTAGAACCTGCGTCTCGAGATCGGACCCTTGTTCTCGGGTCTTCCTTCGCGGACGTCCGCCCATACCCTCGAAAATACTATCCATGATATCCCCAAAATCTCCCATGTCGGAAAATTG
>CAZWWZ010000019.1:7130-10315 GCA_964637795.1 uncultured Candidatus Saccharibacteria bacterium
ATACCGAGAATGTGATAATAATCTTTTGGCATTGTTACAAATATAGTCCACTGTTCGACAATTTTCAATTTCCTATTTTTATCCCACGAGAACCCAACGATGACCCCATTCTTTCACTTTTTCTCCATCATCTGTTTTCTTCACGGGAAAATATTTTATCTGATATTGTTTCCCCTGATATTCAATGATGGTGCGTGATTTCGCCTTGGGATAAAGTTCGTCGAGCACCCGTGTTATTTTTTCCTCTTCCGGTGTTGGCTGATTTTTATAGTTCGGCATATTTTTTATTTTTTACCGAATCATAAAACATCGAAGATTAAATTTTTCTAAAAGAAAAATTTCCTTTGGTTCGCTCGGAATAACGCTAAAATTTGTATTAAAAAGTTAGAACCTATCTCAAAAAAATGGACTTCGTCCATCCATTGGTTCACTCGAGGAAAATAAATAGAAAACCATTTATTTTCCCTCTCGTTGCCAACGGTAGACATTCGGATATCGCGGGGACTTTTTGAGCGAAAACCGAGAACTTCCGATCCCCGCCTGCGCGGGGACGGGCTCAAAATGAGGAATTCTCGGTCTTTTAGCCGAAAAGGACCGCGAGAGCCGAATGGATATTTTTGAGATAGGTTCTAGAATTCGATCAGCTCCTTCGTCTGCGGTTGCTCCACAATACGGATAAAACCCGATGCGAGCAGCAATTCATAAAAGAGCATCGCTAAAAACTGTCCTATCCACACCACCACCACGCCGATACTGCGAAGAAGCAAAAACAATGCGATCCCCCAACCCGCCATGAACCAAACCGAAAATCGGCTCCGCCAACTATCAAGCATATTGACTATGGCGGCGTATACCACATCGCTCATTGAACTTGTCGGCACCGCCGTCACCCCGAGCAATTTCGAAAAGTTCCCCTCCACCTGATTCGTTGCCTCGGAAATAACGGTATTCTGCGCCGCAGGCATCATCTCGGCAAATGTCGTGTTGTTTACCAAGCCCGTTTTCGCCACGCTCTCGGCAAAATCATTGAACGATCCCGTGAGAGTGATGGTAGGATAGAAATTATTAGCCAAGCCCGCTGCCCAGGAAAAAAATCCGCCAAACATCGATTCTCCGATAAAGATCGATCCGAAGCTCGCGGCGGGAAGACACAGAATGATCGCCGCCAAAAGCCCCGCCGTCACTGTCTTGGCTACTATGCCGTGGGTCGATTTGAAGAACCTGATCGTGGTGCTGTGCTCCAATTCGCTACGGCCTTCGAAATAACCCGCCAAAAGAAGAATAAAAGCTATTCCCGCGGAGATGCCGACAACCTTCATGTCGGTCGCATAGAACGGCATGAAAAGCGCGATGATCTCAAAGATCAAAACACCGATCTGTCCCCATGCTTTTTTGCACGTTAACGTCTCAAGCGTCAAAGCTACGATGAACAGCAGAAACGCGCCGATCGACAGAAGAAGCGGCCAGGTCCCTTCAAGAAATTTAAAATAGGAATATCCCGCAAGGAAAGCTGTGACAATGCCGATCGCATCAAGAACGATGGACTTATAGAATCCCGACGGCTTATCGACAGTCTCTGTAATCCTTACCTCAGTCGGTTTTAGGAGATTCTGGTTCTGGACTTGGCTCCGCCCCAGGATTCTCGGTGGTTGTATCTGATCCGCCATTGTCTTTATTATACACTGCTTGGCCGATCTTTTGCAGTTCCGTTCCAAGCGCCTCAATGGCGGCCTTGATGACCGCGACATCCTCGCCATCTTTTACCTTCTTGATCTCTTCGAGCTTCGCATCGATGCCCGTCTTCACGTCGGCCGGCAACTTATCGCCGGCATCTTTCATGGACTTCTCCGCAAGATAGATCGACGACTCCGCCTGGTTGCGCACATCAATGAGCTCTTTCTTCTTCTCGTCTTCCGCCGCATGCGCCGCAGCTTCAGCCTTCATCTTTTCGATATCGTCCTTCGAGAGGTTCGTTGAGGCCTGGATCTTTACCGACTGCATCTTGCCCGTGCCTTTGTCCTTCGCGGAAACGTTCAATATGCCGTTCGCGTCAATATCGAACGAGACCTCGATCTGCGGCAAGCCGCGCGGTGACGGCGGAATGCCGTCCAGGATGAATCGCGCGAGCGTTTTGTTGTCTCCCGCCATCGGGCGCTCGCCCTGCGTGATGTGCACCTCGACCGACGTCTGATTGTCGGCCGCCGTCGAGAACGTCTGCGTCTTCGCGGTCGGCACCGTCGTATTCTTCGGGATCATCGGCGTCGCCACACCGCCGTAGGTTTCGATCGAGAGCGAAAGCGGCGTCACATCCAAAAGCAGGATGTCCTTTACGTCGCCCTGCAAGATACCGGCCTGCACCGCCGCGCCCTGAGCCACCACTTCGTCAGGATTGATGCCCTGATGCGGATCCTTGCCGAACAGATTCTTCACCGCTTCCACCATCGCCGGCATCCGTGTCTGGCCACCGACCATGATCACTTCGTTCATATCCGAAAGCTGGAATCCCGCGCCCTTCGGCGCCGGCGCCGTTACCGTCTCTTTCGTAAGCTGGACCGAGCGGTCGATGTATTCCTGGACAAGCGATTCGAGCTTCGCGCGCGAAAGTTTCATCACGAAATGCTTCGGACCGTTCGCGTCAGATGAAATGTACGGCAGATTGATCTCCGTTTCCATCGCGGTCGAAAGTTCATGTTTTGCCTTTTCCGCCGCCTCCTTCAAGCGCTGGAGCGCCAAAGAATCCTTCGAAAGATCGATGCCTTCCTGCTTCTTGTATTCGCCAAGAAGGTATTCTTGGATCTTCTTGTCAAAATCGTCGCCCCCCAAATGCGTATCGCCGCCGGTCGCTTTCACCTCAACCGTATCATCGCCGATCTCCAGGACCGAAATATCGAACGTGCCGCCGCCAAAATCATAGACGACGATCTTCTCGTTCTTCTGCTTGTTCATACCGTAGGCCAAGGCCGCAGCCGTCGGTTCGTTCAAAATACGGCGCACCTTGAGACCCGCGATCTCGCCCGCGTTCTTCGTTGCCTGCCGCTCGGAATCGTCGAAATATGCCGGCACCGTGATCACGGCTTCCTCCACCTTCTCGCCAAGCCGCGCTTCCGCATCGGCTTTCAATTTTCCAAGGATCGCCGCCGATATCTCCTCCGGCGAATACCATTTGTCGCCCATCTTCACCTCGA
>CAZWWZ010000020.1:0-1429 GCA_964637795.1 uncultured Candidatus Saccharibacteria bacterium
ACGGTCATAGGCGAGATCGGGGATACCGGATTGGTTGCGGGTGCGGCGTGTGCGGAACATCCCGGGACGCATATTCATTTCGCGATATATACGGAAAATAAGGACGGCAGTTTCACGGCGAAGGATCCGGAGCCGATATCGGGCTATACTGGTATCGTTGAGGAAAAATGGTACACATCCGACAATGTTCTTGCGGCGACCACGGATAACTTGGCAGCGCTTATTGAAGTAATTAAAAATTTATTTGGCGGTGTGGCGATCGTGGTAAATCCTGCAAGTTCTCCGATGGTTTCGACGACGGCTACGGCTACGGCCCAGACGCCGATATCGACGCCGTCAAAACAAATACCGCCGGTTATTTCCGTGACATCGCCAGGGGCGATCTTGTCCGTTCCTGCAACTTCCTTGCCGCCATCTTTCAGTATGAATTCATCGCAACCAAATTCTGCTCCAGTGCAGACCGTGGTGAGTTCCGGGTCGGTCTCGTTGGTTGCTCCGACGCCAGCCATTCCGGGTTCGTCCGTGGGTGGCGGTTCCGGTCCCTCTGTCGGAGGTGTCGGCGCCGCAGCCACCGTTCCGGCGACATTATCTCTGCCGCAGTCCACTACTTCCATTTCGTCCTCAACGAATCAATCCATTGACGATCCATTGAACGATGTGGTTCAGGCGTGCCAATGATCGCGCCAAGTGGTATCATCCGTTCATGCAATTAGCCGCAATTTTATGCGATATTCGGAGCGTTCACAATGTTGGTTCGATATTCCGCACCGCCGACGGTGCTGGGTTCGAAAAAATCTATCTCTGCGGCATCACGCCGTCGCCCTTTGATCGGTTCAAAAAGATCCGGCCTGATTTTGAGAAAGTGGCGCTTGGCGCCGAGAAGGGCATCACGTGGGAATCCGTCATGGACGCCGGCGCGATCATTAAAGAATTAAAAGAAAAAGGATGGGGAATTCTTGCGCTTGAACAATCGGAGAGGTCGGTTTCACTCGCGTCGGCGAATTGCGATGTTTTTAAGGATATCGGAACTCGGCGATTTGCGCTTGTCGTCGGAAATGAGGTCGGTGGAATTTCTTCGGAGGTTTTGGCGCTGGCCGATGTCATTCTCGAGATCCCGATGTTCGGCAAAAAAGAGTCATTGAATGTCTCCGTTGCGTTCGGTGTCGCGGCATATTATGTGCGCCTCGCGATAGACTCTAAGTAAAACCCCTCCGGCCTAATCGGTCGGAGGGGCGATGTTCTGTGAGGGTCAGCATTTTCGGAGCCAGTTTCTAAACCGGTTCCATGGTGCGAAACAGATTGTAATTGAAAGAACGATGAGGCTGTCCGGTATCGCCAAGAGAGAATCCATCTTCCGATATTCCTCCATGAGTGTTCCGGCGTTGATCATAAAGTGTTTTTTCCTTTTTCGCAACGGAAGTTTCTGCTT